>JAPKYU010000101.1 GCA_026394175.1 Acidobacteriota bacterium
GTGCGCGACATGAAGGTGGCCGGATGCTCACATCAGCCGGGAATTGAGGAAACCTGAGCGTAGTGAGCAGCGGCCAACTGCCAGCGATGGCAGCCCGCTAAAGCGCGCAGGGACAGCGAGTTAGCCGCCGGACTGATTGCCCGCCGCGCCGGCACGCGGCTCACAGCCGAAAACCTGAAAAATCGCGTCCGAACTTTATTGGGTTTGTTTTCAAACGATTGCCAGCCGGAAGGGCCGAAAAACTTGACAGCGTATGCTATACTGAAATTATAGGAACAGAATGATGATTCCATGGATTTTTAGGCTCCCGCCTGCATATAACCTGTAAAATACAGGCTACGGTGATGTAAGTATAACATAATAAACGAAGTAGAAATTGACGCGAACGTCCTATAAACCTGTTATACAACCTGTTAAACAAGCGGAGACAGGCGGCCGGCGCCCAAATGCGCGGGGCCAACGGGCAGCTCTTGGTGGAGCAAAGCCCGCGGAGCGGGCTGTAGTTCGCTAGCCCAGTCGCCGCGGCGACCAAGCTGTGGGTAGCAAAAGGGGGGAGAACAAGCCCGCGAAGCGGGCGACAGAAAACGCCGCGAGATTCCTGTCGCCCGCTTCGCGGGCTCGTTCCGCCTGCCGCGAACCTCTCCCACGGCTGACGCCGTGGGCTTTCTTCTTTCGCCCGCTGAAGCGGGCTTCCGGCGTCCCGTTCATGAATAAGACGAGCTAACACCCCCGGAAAGCGACTCACCGGGCGCCCTGGCGGACAGCGCCCGGCGAGCGGGGGGCGGAATTCCAGCGGCAGCACGCCGATCTGCACCAGGCGCTCTTCGAGGCGGCGTGGATCCACCGCGAGATCTCGGCGCCCCGCCAACTTCAGCGCGGGCATTTTGAGATCGCCAGCGAGACGTTCGCGGTCCGCCGTCAATGATTTCGCCGGTAACCAGCCGCGCGACGACGATATCGGCGTCATGGTGGTGCGCCACACTGTTCGCCCGGCTGCGGCGGTATAATATCCTTGTGGTCGTCGCCATCCTCTTGTTATCCATGTCGCTGCAGGGAAAGCCGGCTGCCAAGGCCGAGCCCCAGCAGAAACCGGCCACGCCCGACGTGGTCAGTGTCGATCCGACGGCGCCGCCCACCGAGCCGGAACCCGCCCCGGTCGTCTACACGCTGGACCCGGACAAAGCCGCCAAGGAAGTGCGGGTGGGCAGCTTCCACATGAAGCGCCATAACTGGAACGCCGCCGTCGCGCGCTTCCAGGAAGCCGTGAAGTGGAACCCGAAGCAGGCCGACGCCTGGCTGAAACTGGGCGAAGCGCGCGAAAAAAACGGCGAGTCAACCAAGGCCCTGGAAGCCTATCGCAGGTACCTGGAGCTTGCGCCTAACGACAAGAAAGCCCGCGCGGCGCGGAAGGCCGTGGCCCGCCTGGAGCGCGAGTTGAAGTGATACCGGGGACATTTTGTAACCTGCCGGGCGGGAGCGCCGTATCAAGGGTAGAATAAAGCAAGGGAGTTGTCTGATGCCGCGCCATTCGTTTGCTGTCTTTCTGCTGTTTGCCGGGGGTTTCGGGGTGTTGCCCGCTTTTGGCGAGCGGCTGCCTTCCGGCACGGAACTGACATTGCGGCTGGAAAACGAGGTCGCGCCCGACAGCAGCCGCAACCAGCATTTCTCCGCGCTCATTTCTTTTTCGGTGTTTGCCGAGGGGCGGGAAGTGCTGCCGGCGGGGAGCCGCGTGGAAGGCGACGTCCGCGGCAACAAGAAGAAGGTGGTGCTGTCGCCCCGCTACCTGATCCTGCCCGACGGCCAGCGCGTCCCGTTCAACGCCGGCATCAAAGACATCGACCGCAAGAAGCTGAAGGCTGATGAGAAAGAAGGAACCATCGGCCAGAAGGGCAGCGGCGCCGACGCCGCCCGGCAGGCGGCTGAGGTGGGGATGACCGGAGCGGCCATCGGCGCCATGAGCACCGGCACGGCCAAGGGCACGGGCATCGGCGCGGCCGCCGGGGCCGCCGCCGTGCTGATCGGCCGCAAGGTGGCCGGCCGCGGCCGCTCCACGGTGATTCCCGCGGGAACGCAGTTGACCGTGAGCCTGTCGCGGCCGCTCGAGCTTCCCGATAACGTGGCCTCCGCCCAGGCTCCCGAACCCCGCGCCGCCGACCCCGACGACCGCCGTCCCGTCCTGCGCCGCCAACCGTAAGCGATCAGGAGCCAGGAGGGTTGCCGCCGCCTTCCGCCTTCCGCCTACTGGCTCCTGACTCCTGTAAAATAGTTCCGTACGGGATTTCTCTATGGCCGCGACAAACCCACGCACCATGTTCGAGAAGATCTGGGAGAGCCACGTGGTCTTCCAGGAGCCGGATTGCCCGGCACTGCTGTACATCGATCTGCACCTCATCCACGAGGTGACGTCGCCGCAGGCCTTCCAGGGCTTGCGCGAGAAAGGGCTGAAGGTCCGGCAGCCATCGAAGACGGTGGCCACGGTGGATCACATCGTGCCGACCACCGACCGGTCCTTGCCCATCACCGACCCGCAGGCCTCGGAACTGATCGCGCAGTTGCGGGGCAATTGCCGGGAGAACGGCATCGAGCTGCACGGGTTGGAGAGCCGGCACCAGGGCATCGTGCACGTCATCGGGCCGGAATTGGGGGCCACGCAGCCGGGGATGACCGTGGTCTGCGGCGATAGTCACACCGCCACGCACGGCGCGTTCGGGGCCCTGGCCTTCGGCGTCGGCACCAGTGAAGTCGAGCACGTGCTGGCCACCCAGTGCCTGCTGCAGAACCGGCCGCGCACCATGGAAGTCCGCGTCGAGGGGACGCTGCCGCCCGGCGTCACGGCCAAGGACGTCATCCTGGCGGTGATCGGCCGGATCGGCGTGGGCGGCGGCACCGGGCACGCCATCGAGTACACCGGCAGCGCCTTCCGCGCCATGTCCATGGAAGAGCGGATGACGGTCTGCAACATGTCGATCGAGGGCGGGGCGCGGGCCGGCATGATCGCGCCCGACGACGCCACCTTCAACTTTCTTTGCGGCCGGCCGCGGGCCCCGCAGGGCGAGGCCTGGGACGCGGCCGTCGCCGCCTGGCGCTGCCTGCCCGGTGACGAGGGCGCGCGCTACGACCGCTCCATTGCCTTCGATGCCGCGCAGCTCGAACCCATGATCACCTACGGCACCAACCCCGGCATGGCCATCCCCATCACCGCCCCGGTGCCCGATCCGGCGCGCATGGAGGACGCCGTCCGGCAGAGCGCCCTTCGCAAGGCGCTGGGCTACATGGCCATCGAGCCGGGCAAGCCGCTGCTCGGCCGGCCCATCGACGTGGTCTTCATCGGGAGCTGCACCAACTCGCGGATCAGCGATCTGCGGGCGGCGGCCAAGGTGCTGAGGGGGAAAAAGGTGAGCCCCAAAGTCCGGGTCCTGGTGGTTCCCGGCTCCCAGCCCATCAAGCGGCAGGCGGAGGCCGAGGGCCTGGCTGACGTGTTCCGCCAGGCGGGCTGCGAGTGGCGCGAAGCCGGCTGCAGCATGTGCATCGCCATGAACGGCGATATGCTGGCGCCCGGCCAGTATTCGGTGAGCACCAGCAACCGCAATTTCGAAGGGCGGCAGGGGCCGGGGGGCCGCACCTTGCTGGCCAGCCCGCTGACCGCGGCCGCCTGCGCCCTGACCGGCGTCGTCACCGACGTTCGCACCCTTCTTTAGGTGTCAGGTTCCAGGTGCCAGGTGTCAGGGTGCGAGCCTGGAACCTCTGAGGAATTATGGAGCCATTCACGAAACTAACCGGCCGGGTCGTGCCCTTGTCGGCGCGCGATGTGGATACGGATCAGATCATCCCAGCCCGCTTCCTGAAAGTGACGGACAAGGTGGGGTTGGGCAAGTGTCTGTTTCACGACTGGCGATTCGACGCCGAGGGCCGGCCGCGGCCGGACTTCATCCTGAACCAGCCGCGCGCCGCCGGCGCGCCGATTCTGCTGGCCGGCGACAATTTCGGCTGCGGCAGCTCGCGCGAGCATGCGCCATGGGCGCTGGCCAGCTTCGGCTTCCGGGCCATCATCAGCACCTCGTTCGCCGACATTTTCTGCGGCAACTGCCTGAAGAACGGCCTGCTGCCGGTGATCGTGGACGCGGCCACCCATGCGGCGCTGATGGAGCGCGCGCCGGCCGATCCCGCGATCGAGGTCGGCATCGACCTGGCCTCGCAGACGCTGGCGCTGCCCGGTGGCGCCACCGTCACCTTCCCCATCGACAGTTTCTCGAAGGAATGCCTGCTGGCCGGCGTGGACCAGCTCGGCTACATCCTGAAGCACGCCGACAAGATCGCCGCCTACGAACACGGACGATAAAACGTTAGCCGCAGATTACGCCGATTCCACAGATTGCCGAGGATGATCTGTGGAATCGGTGAAATCTGCGGCTGCGTCTCTGTCACTTCGCAGCGCAGGAGACCTGGGCGGCGGGCGGGGCGGCGGCGCGCAGCCGGCGGAACAAAGCGACGCCCGAACACGTCATCCGGCCCGCGCCATCCACCAGGCCGAATCCCTTCACCTCGCCCTCGGTGTTGTCGTAGAGCTGCCAGTAGACGGCGTATGGGACGTGGCCGCGCTCGACGGCGTTCAGGAACGCGTCGATGCCCGCGCCGGGCGCGCCGGCCGGCAGCTTCCATTCGCGGGCAAAGCCGAATTCGCCGATCAGCACGTGGCTCTCGCCGAAAAACGCCTTTCCCGCCTGCGAAACCCGCGGGCCTGTTCGTTGCCCGATGTCGTCCAGGGCGGCGCGCAGGGCGGCGGGCACGTCGGCCTGCGCCACGATTTCCCAGGCGGAGAAGGAAACAAAATCAAAGGAGAGGCGCGGCAGCACCGCTTCCAGCGCATTCCACCCTTGCCCTGCTTTCACCCATTTGCCGCCCGGGGCCGGCGCCAGCTTCAGCTTCCACAGCGAGATTTCGGCGCCGGACAGAACCTTCAATCGGGCCGCGGGGAATTTGCGCCGGGCATCGGAAACCGCGCGGAAACGGACTTCCAGGTCCCGCGCCACGTTGCCCACGGCTAGCTCAGGCGCGCCACCCGCATTCAGGATTTCCAGCAGCTTCTCGTCGGCTTCGTGGTTGCTGATAAGCACTACCTTGTCGCGCCCGCCGAAGTTGGCGTAGAGCCAGGCGGCGGCTTCGTAAAGCTGGTCGTACTCCCGGCGCCATTCGGCTTCGCTGACCGGCCGGCGCAGGTCGATTTCGTCGGGCCCCTGCCCATAGTCGAAAACCGGATAGGCGGTCAGCCACAGCGTGCGCAGCTCCGGCCGTTCCAGCAACGATTTGAAGCGCGGCAGGGCCAGGATACGGGCCAGGGTGAGGGGGCGGGCGACGCCGGCGAAACGCTCGGGGGAGCGCAGCGGGTGCAGGTAATCGTAGCGGCCGCCCAGGAAAATACGCATGGCGCCGAAGCCGAACCGGCGCTGCTCACCCGCGGCGGCCGTCAACTCACCATGCGCGGCGGGCGCCTGTCCCGGCGCCTGCCCCGACCAGACGTACACCCCCACGCGCGCCGGCGGCAATTGCTCACCACAGAGCCAGCAGGAACACAAAGCAGCTATCGCCGCAACCAAAAGGCAAACAGAGCCGCGAGCGTCAGCGAGCGGGTGCTTGCGCAGCGCTGCGTTGGCCTTGCGGGGCACCCGCTCGCTGACGCTCGCGGCTCTGTTGGTGAAATGGGCCATCACATGCTGATGATCTTGCTCAGGGCCTCGGAAACGCGGCGGAGGTGGTCCGGCTCGTTGCTGGCCCCGTACTCGGGGATGAGCCAGCCGCTGTAGTTCACCTGGCGGAAGGCCGCCATCACGCCTTTCCAATCCACGTCGCCTTCCAGCAGCGGGACGAAGCGGCCCTGCTCGGATTTCTGCGACAGCTTGTAATCCTTGATGTGCACGCGCTTGATCCGCTGCCCGAGCGTCAGGATCCAGTCCTGCGGATAGCCCCACTGCATGATGTTGCCCACGTCGAAATACGTTCCCACCCAGGGGCTCTTGAATTGATCGACGAAGGCGCGCATATCCAGCGGGCTCACCAGGAACTTGCTCCAGATGTTCTCGGCGCAAAGGAACACTTTCTGCTTCTCGGCGAAGGGAACCAATTGGCGGATGCAATCGCTGGAGCGTTTCCAGGCTTCTTCATAACCCACTTCGAAGCGCGGGCCACTGCCCAGCCGTCCGGGCACCACCAGCAGCGCGCCGGCGCCCAATGTCGGCGCCAGCTCCAGTGCCTTGCGGATCAACCCGACTCCCTTGTCGCGGATCGCCGGGTCGGGGCTGGTAAACGGCGCGGTGTTCAGGATGCTGGTCATGATGTCGGTGATCTCGATGCCGATGCTGCGCGCCTGGGCGGCGAGGCGCTCGGCGTCGGCCGCCGTGGTTTCCGGCGTGATCATCGGGGCGCGCTCGCGCATCGAAAGCTCGATGCCCTCGAACCCGGCGTCCCGCGCCCGCTTCATTTGCTCCTCCACCGGCATGTCGGCGGGAAAGATGACGTGGCAGATGCCCTTGCGGAATTGCTTTGTCTGCGCCTCGGCAGCGGTTAGCGTTGCGGCGGCGCTCAGTGTCCCCATAAACTCGCGGCGATTCATACCAGCCTCCTCTTGGAAGTGTGGAGTGCAGAGTGCGGACTGCGGAGTGGCTCTTTTCTCCAGCTCATCACTCATCACTCATCCCTCATCACTTACGACGTCGGCGCTATTTTGAGCCGCCCTTGCCATTCCGTGAGCAGCTTGCGATGCGTTTCCAGCGCGGAAGCGTGCGCGGATTCCGGCGCCAGGTTGTGCATCTCGCCGGAGTCGGCTTTCATGTCGAAAAGCTGCTCGACGGGATCGGCCGGGTAAACGACGTACTTGTGGCCCGGGGTGCGGATCATGCGGCCGCCGCCGGCCACTTCGCCCGCCACAAACTCGCGCCAGGCGCCGGCCTTGCCGTCGATCACCGGCTTCACGCTGCGGCCGGTGACGTCGGGCGGGGTCTTCAGGCCGGCGTAATCGCAAATGGTAGGCAGGATGTCGATTCCGGAAACCAGGTGGGCGCGGTCCTGGCGGCCTTCCGGGATGCGGCCCGGGTAGGAGACCAGCAGCGGCACGCGAGCGGCCTCGTCGTACAGGTAGTTTTTCAGAACCAGGTGGTGGCGCCCGCGGCCCTCGCCGTGGTCCGCCGTGAAAACCACCAGGGTGTTGCGCGCCTCGCCGGACATTTCCAGCGCGTCCAGGATGCGCCCCACTTCGGCGTCCACCATTTCGGCGTGCCGGTAATAACTCCACAGGTAGAAGCGCCATTGCTCGTCGGACCACTGCGGGCGCTGGCGGCGCTGAAGCGCGCGCGGCTCGCGCGGATCGAAGCCGAAGTTGGCCGGCAGGGGCGGCAGCTTGCCGTCGATCTGCGGCATTCGCTCCCAGCCGGCGGGAGCGATATGGCTGCTGACCCAGCCGCAGATGTCGTGCGGTTGCAGCAGCGAGGCGATCAGCAGGAACGGCTTGCTGGCCGAGCGGTTCAACAGGTAGCCCTGGCAGGCCCGCGAGACCCCCGGATCGCCCGCGTTGCCCTGCCCCCCGATGCCGCCGGGCAGCACCGTGAAGCCCGGGATGTCGGCCTGGTAGCTGCCGGGCATGTGCCATTTGCCGACATAGATGCTCTCGTAACCTTCCTGCCCGAGCCACTGGCCCATGTTCGGGATGGTGGGCAGGATGGGGATGCCGTTGTTGATCACGCCGGTCTCCGACGGCATGCGGCCGGTGAACATGCTGCTGCGCGCCGGCGAGCAGAGCGGGTAGGTGGTATAGGACTCGCGGAAGGAAACGCCGCCGCGCACCAGCCGGTCGATGTTGGGCGTGTGCACGTCGGCGCAGCCGTGCGCGGAAATGGCCTCCAGCGCGAGCTGGTCGCTGATGATGAACAGCACGTTGGGCCGCGCGCCGGAGGGAACCGCCGGCGCCGCTCCAGCCCATGCCGATCCGGCCAGCGCCGCTGCGCCGGCCTTCAGGAAATCGCGGCGCGTCAGGCCGCGCTGAACGCCGGCGATGAATTCATTCGTTCGCTTCATGCTTTCCTCCTGCCCCGCTGTCTTGCATCGGTCACCTTGGCTCGCGCCTCGGGATCGTAGATGTAGGCCCGTGGCCCGCTCAACACGAACAGCAGCCGGCGTTGCTCGTCGAGCCAGTAATGGAAGGGAAGCACGCCTTCGCCGATCTGTTCATAGCCGGTCAGCTTCAGTTCGCGGCCGCCGGCCGCCTTGACGGTGGCCGTTTCGGCGAACGAAAGCCGGTGGTTGGGCTTGAGCAGGTCGAGGTCCTCCAGCAGCGCGAACCGCAGCGGGGCGGTGTCCTTGCCGCGCAGGTGCTGCACGGCGTCGAACAGCGGCCAGTTCGAGGTGAACGGCCCCGGCAGCTTGATGGTGCGCTTGTGCTTGCCGAACTCGGCTTCCACGGCGCCGGCCTTCACGGTCGCGCGGCCGGCCATGCGGGTGCTTTCCAGCGGGCGGCCCGTTGGGTCGGCCAGCACCGACTCGAGCTGCCAGGATTTCGGCGAACACAGCGGATCGTTCGCGCAGGCGATTTTCGCTGTCGTTTGTTGCAGCCCGCCGGTCATGTGCAGCACCTGCATCTCGACAAAAAGCGTGAGGCCCGCGCCCGATACCTCGCGCCGGATCTCCAGGAATCCGGGAGCGCTCCCCTGCCCGTCGCTCCCCAGGTGCATCAGGTAGGCCTGCTTCCACGAGCCCTCGGGATCAAAGGGGCCGGTGGGCGGCTGGAAGGCCCCCAGCAAATCCTCGATGCCCGCCAGGGTGCCGTAGCGGCCCGATGGCACAGCCCCGGAACGGACCTGCTGCTTCCGCTGCTGCTTCTTGGTCTGATTGCGCGCTTCTTGCGCAACCTGTTGCGTGGCAAATGCCAACATCGCACTCTCCTTTTGCCGGCTGACGGCTGCCGGCTTTGCTCTTCCGTCAGCCGAAAGCCGCAAGCCGCAAGCCGAATTAGACGCTCATGGCGCGGCCGGCGCGCGCCGATTCATAGCAAGCGGCCAGCACCATCTGGCTGCGCAAGCCAATTTGGCCGCTCAAGCAAGACGGGCGGCCGTCGAGCAGCGCCTGGCTGAACTCCTCGATCTCGGCACGGTAGGTATTGACCGGCTCCGGAGCGATTTCGAAGCCCGCGGCCGAATCGCGCTGCTGCTGCGCGTCGTAGCCGGCGCCGGCCGCGCCCAGCCGCGCCAGCATCCGGCCCTG
>JAPKYU010000227.1 GCA_026394175.1 Acidobacteriota bacterium
AGGCGGCAGCTTTCTGTTCCGGAGTCATCTCCGCGGAGGCGGGCGCAGCAAACTGCTCCAACAGGTCGCGGAGGTAGGACTCCAGCGGCAGGCCTTTGGCACGGGCCAAGGCTGCCAAGCCGGCTTCGACATCCGGTTTCAGTTCTAGGGTGACGATCACTGTGCAGCTCCCCCGGTTGGTACCCCCCAATTCTACGCCATGACCTGCGCTGTAAGAAAGGCGCTTTCAGCGACTCTTCAACAACTCTCCCTCAGCGCCGAAGCGATCCGCGCCCATTACTCCCCTTGGAAGAACTGGGCCATCTGGCGGAACTTCTGGTAGCGGCGTTCGAGCAGGTCGTTGACGGGCAGCTTGGCGGCTTCGGCCAGGCAGCGCTGCAGCACGGGGGCCAGCAGGGCGGCGGCGGCTTGGTGGTCGGCATGGGCGCCGCCGGGCGGCTCGGGGACGATCTCATCCACCAGGCCCATCTTCAGCAAGTCCTCGGCGGTCAGCTCAGGAGCATGGAACCGGAAGGCGGAAGTGGCGACTGGCTCAAAAGAAGGCCGCAGGAGCCGGCCGCGATGCTATGCTGAAGGGCAGGAGGACCAGCTTTGAAGAGCTACGTGTTCCGGGTTGTTGTCGAAGAGGACCACTTCGAAGACGGACGGCCCGGATTCTCCGCCTATTGCCCCTCGCTTGAAGGGGCTTACACTTGGGGAAACACTCGGCAAGAGGCCCTGGAGCGGATCAATGAAGCGGTCAAACTCATCGTGGACGAGATGATCGAGGAAGGGAAACCGATCCCACCCGACGCCGTCATCCTCGAAGTTGAATCTCCCGCCGTCCTGGTGACCGTGTGAAGATGCCGCGCGGCCTGGACGCAAGAACCCTCATCCGCGCTCTCGAAGAGGATGGATTCTACGACGTGCGCATTGAAGGAAGCCATCACCGCTACAAGCACGCCGACGGCAGAGGCGTCACAGTTGCCTACCACAGGCGCTCCGATACGTTCACGATCCGGACGCTCCACCGAATGCTCTGCGACACGCGATGGACCGAGGACGATCTTCGACGACTCAAACTCATTGAATAAGCAATCGCCTTGCGCTGGACCCGGCAGCGCCCAAGCACGGCAGGGAGCCCCTGGCCGCTCCAATGGTCGCCCAGAACGATTGCGCTTTATTCGCCGGTCCAGAACTGGGCCATCTTGCGGAACTTCTGGTAGCGGCGGTCGAGCAGGTCGTTGACGGGGAGCTGGGCGGCTTCCGAGAGGCAGCGTTCCAGCACGGGAGCCAGCAGGGCGGCGGCGGCCCGATGGTCGGCCTGGGCGCCGCCGGGCGGCTCGGGCACGATCTCATCCACCACGCCCATCTTCAGCAGGTCCTCGGCGGTGAGCTTCAGGGCCTCGGCGGCCAGCTCGGCTTTTCCCGAATTGCGCCACACGATGGCGGCACAGCTTTCCGGCGAGATCACGCTGTAAATGGCGTTTTCCAGGATGAGCACGGAATCGCCGACGCCGATGCCCAGCGCGCCGCCGCTGCCGCCTTCGCCGATCACGGTGACGATGATGGGCACGGGCAAGCGCGCCATCTCGCGCAGGTTATAGGCGATGGCCTCGGCCTGCCCGCGGGCCTCGGCATCGATGCCCGGGTAGGCGCCGGGGGTGTCGAGGAAGGTGAAGATGGGGCGGGCGAACTTGGCCGCATACTGCATCACCCGGATGGCCTTGCGGTAACCCTCCGGTTTGGCCATCCCGAAGTTGCGGTGCAGCTTGTCCTTTGTGGAGCGCCCCTTCTGCTGGCCGAGCGCCAGCACCGGCTGTCCCTGGAAGCGGGCCATGCCGCACACGATGGCCGTGTCGTCGCCAAAGCCGCGGTCGCCGTGGACTTCGCTGAAGCCCTCGAACAGGTGCTGCACGTAGTCGAGGAAGTAGGGACGCTGGGGGTGGCGGGCCAGCAGCACCCGCTGCCACGCCCCCGGCGGGGCTGGTTCCGCGGCGGAGGGGTCGTCCGGGGACTCGCCCTCCTTCATATCCTCCAGAAGGCTGTACATCTTGCGGAGCTTTTCCTGCGCTTCCGGCTCCGAGGCGAGCTGCTCCAGTTCCCGGATCCGCTTCTGCAGCGCGTCCAGTTCCTGGCGCGGTGGTTGGGGGTCGTCCGACATGTTTTTGGCTGTAGGCTGTGGGCTGTAGGCTGTGGCAGAGAGTCCTGAGCCTACAGCCCACAGCCTACGGCCTACAGCCCGCTTCCTATATTACAATCACGGAGCCTTTGCCGCAGATAGATTCGACGGCGGCGAGGAATTCCTTGTCGGGGCGAACGCGGATGGTAGGCTCCAGGGTGACGGCAAAGTCGCCCTCGCGAATGACTTCCAGACGCACCGTGGCCTGCCCCTGCTTTCTCTGGAACAACTCGGCCAGCTCGCGGGCCAGGGAATCGGGTGCGGGCCCGGAGCCGGCGCCGTCGCCGCGCAGGCGGATACGGATCAGCAGGTTCTCCGGCAGCTTCACCTCGACGGTTTCCAGTGGCACCAGGTCGCTGACCGCGATCTTGGGCGGCGCGTTCTCCTCGGGATTCACTCGCCCGCGAACAAATACGGCCGTATCCACGGCCAGCCGGTCAGAGAGGCGCTTGTAGGCCTCAGGGAAAATCAGCAAATCGACGAAGCCGTTCAGGTCCTCAAGTTGGGCGATGGCCCAGGGATCGCCCCGCTTGGTGCGCATGGAGCGCAGGCCGGCGATCAGACCGCCGATGGTGACCTCCTCGCCGGCGGGACGGCCCTCCAGCGTCGAGGTATCAGCCGTGCAAACCTCGCGCAGCTTCTCCAGATAGGTAGCCAGGGGGTGGCCGCTGACGTAGAAGCCCAGCACCTCCTTCTCGAAGGTCAGCAACTGGCGCTCGTCCCACTCCGGGACGTCGGGCAGGCGCTCCTGGTCGGCGGTGGCGGCCGATTCCAGGGGCATGCCGAACAGGCCCCGCTGGCCCATCTCCCGGTCGCGCTGCACGCGGGCGCCGGCCTCCAGCGCGCGGTCCAGCGCGGCCATCAACTGCGCGCGCCGCGCCCCCAGCGAGTCCATGGCGCCGGCTTTGATCAGGCTCTCCAGCACCCGCTTGTTCATCTGCCGGAGATCGACTTTTTCGCAGAATTGGAACAGTGAGCCGAACCGCCCGGCCTGGCGGCGCGCCTCGACCATGGTGCGGATGGCCGTCTCGCCGACGTTCTTAATGGCGCGCAGGCCGAAGCGGATGGCGCCTCTTGTAGCATAGCCTTCAGGCTGTGCTTCTGCCGGTGGCGGCAGCGTGCCAGAAGGAGAGACACGGCCTGAAGGCTGTGCTACTTCTGCTACTACCGGCGTGAAGTCCACGTCGCTGACGTTAATGTCGGGCGGCAGCACCGTTACGCTCATTTCCCGGCACTCGTTGATGTACCTCACCACCTTCTCGGTGTTGCCAGTTTCCGAGGTGAGCAGCGCCGCCATGAACTCCACCGGGTAGCGCGTCTTCAGGTAGGCGGTGATGTAGGCCAGGTAGGCGTAAGCGGCCGAGTGCGACTTGTTGAAGCCGTAGCCGGCAAACTGCTCCATCAGGTCGAAAATGCGCGCCACCTTGTTTTCGGGCAGGCCGCGGCCGACGGCGCCGCGCACGAAGCGCTCCCGCTGCGCCGCCATCTCCCCCGCCTTCTTCTTGCCCATGGCCCGCCGCAGCAGGTCGGCTTCGCCCAGCGAACACCCCGCCAGGCGATTGGCAATCTGCATGACCTGCTCCTGGTAGACGATCACGCCGAAGGTCTCTTCCAGGATGTCGCGCAGCTCGGGCAGCTCGTAGGTGACGGGACGCTCGCCGTGCTTGCGCTTGATGAAATCGTCGATCATGCCGCCCTGGATGGGGCCGGGGCGATACAGGGCGTTCAGGGCCGTCAGGTCCTCGATGCGGCTGGGCTGGTAACGCCGCAGGATGTCCCGCATGCCCGCCGATTCGAACTGGAACACGCCGCTGGTCTGCCCGCGCGCAAACAGCGCGTAGGTCTCGGCGTCGTCCAGCGAAATCTCCTGCAGGTTGACATCCAGGCCGCGGTTGCGCAGCAGCTTGAGGGTGTCATCGACGATGGTCAGCGTGGTCAGGCCCAGGAAGTCCATCTTCACCAGCCCGATTTTTTCCAGGTCGTTCATGTCGAACTGCGTGACGATTTCTTCCTTGTTGGTCTTGTAGAGCGGAACCAGATCGGTCAGCGGCTGGGGAGCGATCACCACGCCGGCGGCGTGGACGCCGGCGTTGCGCACGAAGCCTTCCAGGCGCCGGGCGATTTCCACCACGCTTTGGAGGCGGTCGTCCCGCTCGATGGCCGCGCGGAGCTGCGGCGACTGCTCCAGGGCCTGGTCAATGGTGATGTTGAGCACGTTGGGCACCACCTTGGCTACCCGGTCCATTTCGCCGTAGGGGATGTCCAGCACCCGCCCTACGTCCTTGATGGCCTGCTTGGCGCCCAGCGTGCCGAAGGTAATGATCTGGGCCACGTTCTCGCGGCCGTACTTGCGCGTCACGTAGTCGATGACCTCGCCGCGCCGGTTCATGCAGAAGTCGATGTCGATATCCGGCATGCTGACCCGCTCCGGATTCAGGAAGCGCTCGAACAGCAGGCCGTAATGGATGGGGTCCAGGTCGGTGATCTCCAGGGCCCAACTGACGATGCTGCCGGCGGCCGAGCCGCGGCCCGGGCCGACGGGAATGCCGCGGCTCCTGGCGAATTGGATAAAGTCCCAAGTGATAAGGAAATAGCTGGAATACTTCATCTTCTGGATGATGTCAATTTCCCGGCTCAGCCGCTGCTCGTACTCGCTGAGGGAGTGCTTGAGCCGCCCGGCCTGCTCCAGCGCCTCCAGCTTCACGCGCCGCTTCTGGAACCCGGCACGGGCCACCTGCTCGAGATAGGAATCCAGCGTCGTTCCCTCCGGGGTATCGAAATGCGGGAACGGCTCCTGGACGCGCCCCAGTTCCAGGTTGCATCGCTCGGCAATATCCAGGGTGCGGTCCAGCACCTCGGGAATCTCGCCAAACAGCCGTTCCATCTCCGCGTACGACTTGAGGTAGAACTCCTGGGCGATGAACTTCAGCCGCTTGGTCTCGCTGACCGTCTTGCCGGTCTGGATGCACAGCAGCACGTCGTGCGCGCGGGTATCTTCCTTGCGCAGGTAGTGGGTGTCGTTGGTGGCCAGCGCGGGGATGTCGGTTTCCTGCGACAAGCGCCAGATGAGCGGGTTGACGCGGCGCTCCACGTCGATGCCCTGGTCCTGCATTTCCAGGAAGAAGTTGCCGCGGCCGAACATGTCCTGGAAGGTGTAGGCGGCGCGTTTGGCGGCGTCGTAGTTCTCGGCTCCCAGGGCCTCGGACACCTCGCCGCGCAGGCAGCCCGAGGTGCAGATCAGCCCCTTGGCGTGGCGCGCCAGCAGGTCCTTGTCGATGCGCGGCTTGTAGTAGAAGCCCTCCAGGTGGCCGGCCGATACCAGCTTGATCAGGTTGCGGTAGCCGGTCTCGTTTTCGCACAGCAGCAGCAGGTGGTTGTAGTCTTTCTGCTCGGAGCGCGTGTGCCGGCTGCCGCGGGCCACGTACACCTCGCAGCCGATGATGGGCTTGATGCCCGCTTTGCCGGCCTCGCTGTGGAACTTGACGGTGGCAAACAGGTTGCCGTGATCGGTGACCGCCACCGCCGGCATCTGGTATTGCCGGACCAGTTCGATGAGCCCCTCGATGTTGCAGGCTCCGTCCAGCAGGCTGTAGTCGGTGTGCAGGTGCAGATGAACGAATTGCTTGCGGCTGGCCACGTTCGGATTTTAGCAGAACGGCGCGGCTCACTACCAAGGCCGGATCGAATCCGCGCAATCCGCGGATTTCGCGTTGCTACAGTTCCGGCGGGAGATTCTTCAGCTTGATCTTGACGCGGCCGGCGTTGCGGTAGGCGGCCAGCAGGGCGCCGGCCGCCGGACCCAGCACCGGCGCCTGCACGCGGTTTTGGCCTTGCTCCTCGACCAGCTTGCGGAATCGCTCGCGCACCATCTTGCTCTTCCAGACGCCGCCGATGTAGGAGACCAGCACCAGGTCCTTGGGTTTGAAGATGCGGCGGCGCACGCGGGCCACCAGTTGCGCCAGCTCGGATGCGCCGGAGCGGAGGATCTCCCGGGCCACGCGGTCGCCGTCACGCGCCGCTTCATCGATGTGGCACGAGAACGAAGCGACGCGGTCGCGCGGGAAATCCAGCGAGTACCACTTGTGCAGGGCATCGTTCAGGTCTTTCGCGCCACTGAAGGTGATGATGCGGTGGCGCAACTGGGTAAGCGGCCCCCAGCCCTCCTCGTATCGCAGGGCGGCCACCAGCGCGGCGCGGGCCAGCCCGAACGCGCCGCCCTCGTCACCGAAGATGTAGCCCCAGCCGCCGGCGCGCGCCGTCTGCCCGCGCGCGTTTATCCCGAAGCAGATGCAGCCGGTGCCGGCGACGACGATAATGCCGGGTTGGCCCTCGGTGGCCCCAATCAGCGCCGTGAGGGCATCGTGCGACACCTCCAGCAGCCGCGCCGGAATCAGTTTCCGGATGATGGGGGCTTTGTCTTCCCCGCCGCCGGTCATGCCAAAAAACGCGCTGTCGAATTTTGGGAGCTGCTTGCCGCCATAGGGAGAGTTGCGCCAGGCGGCGCCCACGGAAATGGTCACTGCCTTGCGCAGCTTTTCCAGGCCGCCCGGCCCCCGCACATGGTTGGAAGGGCCGGCCGCGCCGTAGCCCATCACCACCCCGTTCTCATCGCCGATCAAGGCCACCGTCGAAGACTGGCCGCCATCCACGCCGAGAAAGTATTGCGCCATCAGCGTTGATGATACGCCAGGCTACAGGCTACAGGCTACAGGCTGCGGGCCGCGGGCAATGGGACGCAGATGAACGCAGATGAACGCAGATCAGACTGAGAATCTGCGTGCATCGGTGTTCATCTGCGTCCCATTATCACGTTCGATTACGCGGATTGGCGGGAATTCGGGTGCCGCGGGAAGAACACGGAAGCCGTCTCCAGTTTCTCCTTTTCCGAGATGGTCTGAATGAAGCGGGCAAAGCCGCGGGAATCGAAGGTGACAATCACCGCCGGCCTGCGCGGCGGACGGAATTCAATGACGCGCTCGGCCCCCGGCACGCCCCGTCCGTCCGATAGCACCCGCCCGTAGCCGAGCGCGAAGCCGATCTGCGCTTCGGTCATGCCCTCGCGGATCTCGTGCCGCTCGATGGCCTTCCAGGTCTCGGCATCCCAGTGGCTGTACAGCAGCCGCGGATCCTTGAGGAAGAACATCTCGTCGAAGTAGAAGCGGCACCCCTGCCGGCGCCCGCAAACCCCAATGTTGACGGAGCGGAACGGCGGGCTCGCTTTCTCATCCTCGAAGACCAGGTTCACCTCCTCGATGCCGGGCTTCTTGGCGGGCTCCCGGGTCACGTCCCCGATGGTGATCTGCCGGAGTGGCGGCAGCAGGTCGGCCTCCCGGCTGTGCTGGGTGCGGCGCATACCGGGATCGAAGGGGAAGGCGGGGTAGCGGTAGCCGTCTCGAACCCAGACCATGGTGCCCACCAGCTTGCCGGCGCTCGCGAAATCGGTCAAATAGGCGCGCGGCGGGTACACGTAGTAGTCCGGGTTTACATATACGCGCGGGGCAGGGCGGGAAGGCAGCGGCGCAGACCGCCGGTACAGGATCCACGCCGTGCGAACCGTCACCAGGGCCAATACAATCAGCAAATACTTCTGGATCGTGCGACGAGTTGCTGCTTTCATGAGCGCCGTTGCCGGATTGCGGCTGCCGGCCTTCGGCTGTCGGGCGGGTCTTGCGTCAGCCGACAGCCCACAGCCGTCAGCCGACTTCGTTTATCTTGCCGCCACGGTCACCAGCGAGGGATAACCGGTCTGGGAAACGATTTCGCTGTGGCACACGCGGAAGCCGCCGTGCTCCAGAATGCGAGGCACTTCCTTGGCGACCAGGCGTCCCCAGTAGGAGGGGACCGCATAGCCCGCCCAGCCGTGCAGGAAATTGAACAAGCGGCTGCTGTCGCCGGGATTCACCAGCAGCAGGCGGCCGCCGGGCCGGAGCACCCGATAGAACTCGCGGACCGTGCGCCCGATGTCGGCAGCCGGCAGCAACTCGAGCAAGTAGCAGTTGAACAAGGCGTCGAACATCCCGTCGGGGAAGGGCATCTTCCGGGCATCGACCGCCTGCAGCAGCGATTGCCCGGTGACCAGCCGGAAGCCGTTGGCGGCCCGCTCCTGCAATCGTTTCTTGACCACCGCCACCATGCCGGGCGACAGGTCCACGCCCACCGTCAGGCCGGTCCGGTTCCGCTCCAGCAGGAACTGGAACAGTTCTCCGGAGCCGACAGCCACTTCCAGAACCGTCTGGCCCTCCAGCGGGCCGGCCAGTTCCACGACGCGCCGGTGCGCGCGGCTGTGAAACAACAGGGAGGAAATCGAGTAAAAAGGCGCCGTGCGGTCGTAGAAGCGCTGCGTGAGGCGTGTCGAAAGAAGTTCCAGGCGCCTTCCCTGCAACTCCAAGCTGCCAGTTGTCATCTTCCGCCTGTCGTGTTCGTCTGCTTGCCGGATCGCGGAGCCGCAAGACCACTTGCTGCATGGGGCGCGCGGAAACGGGGTCAGGCCAGGATAAACCGGGAACCCAGGGCCGCCCAGGACCGAGCATACACTGATTGCGGAGGTTCTCCGCAGACCAAAATACGTTACACTCGATTGCCGCCGAGTACAAATGTTTTTTTCGCGGACCGTGTATCCGGGAGGTCAACCCCAGCCAGGGCCGCATCGCCGTCGCGCGCCCTCATAATCTTCCATTGCCGGCCGGCCAGGGCCGAGAATAAGTTTTGACGACGGAACTGGTATGAATGTTCCCTCCGAAGCCCGATTTCTTCCGAAGGCGCGGGCGCCACTGGACCCGGCCGCATGCCTGCCGGCCGCCGACGCGCGGCTGCTGCAGGAGGGCCTGCGCCGCCTGGTCGTTCGCCGCGACGCGTTCGGGAAGGTCAGGCACGTGGCCGGCGCCGACGTGGCCTTCGACATCGCCGGCCGGCGGGCCTATGCGGCGGTCATCGTGTTTCGCTTCCCCTCGCTCCAGGAAGTCGAGCGGTCTTGGGTGTGCCGCCCGATCACGTTCCCTTACGTGCCCGGGCTGCTGGCCTTCCGCGAAGCGCCCGCGGTGACCGATGCCCTTGCCGGGCTGCACATCCGCCCGGACCTTTTGCTGGTGGACGGGCAAGGCTACGCTCACCCGCGGCGCTGCGGTTTCGCCTCGCACCTGGGGCTGGCGCTGGACCTGCCCACCATCGGCTGTGCCAAGTCCATCCTCGTCGGCGAGCATGGTGAACTGGGCCGGGAGCGCGGCTCGCTTGCGCCGCTGCGCGACAGCGGCGAAGTGGTAGGCGCCGCGCTGCGCACTCGGACGGCGGTGCGGCCCCTCTACGTCTCGGTCGGCCACCGCATCTCGCTTCCCAGCGCCATACGCTTTGTTCTCGACTGCGGCGATGGCTTCCGCCTCCCCAAACCCACCCGGCTGGCCGACCAACTGGTTGGGGAATTAAGGATTAAGAATTAAGAATTGCGGGCTCGCCTGCCTGGCTTTCGATTTTGTCCCCGGGTGTTAGAATGAAGCTGTAGCCTACAGCCTACAGCCCACGGTCGAGGTTTTCATGAGCCTGATCCTGCAATTGCAATCGATCCTCGGTCCGGATGCCGTACTGCACGCGCCAGAAGACCTGATGCTCTATGAGTACGACGGCGGCGTGACCAAGCACATGCCCGACGCCGTGGTCTTCCCCACCTCGACCGAGGAGGTGGTGGAGGTGGTCAAGCTGGCGGCGCGCGAGCGGGTGCCGGTGGTGCCGCGGGGTGCGGGCACGGGCCTGAGC
>JAPKYU010000035.1 GCA_026394175.1 Acidobacteriota bacterium
CGAAGTGGATGGAAATAAAAATCGCCAGGGCTGAGCCGAGCACGCTGGCCGCCGCGTTCATCGCCCAGGCCCATTCCAGCGCGGCGGGGTGGGAGAGCCGCAGCAACCGCAGCCCGGACGGGAAGGCCGTGCCCATCAGGAACCCCGGCACCGCCAGCAAAGCGGCCGCCAGCAGCATGCGGGCGCCCAGCGGCAGCCAGACCAGGCGCGTGACCAGCGGTGCGATGCCCACCCCGATGGCGATCAGCAGCGCCGCCGCCACAACCAGCCAGTTGCGCGCCTGGCCGGCCAGCTCTTCCTCGGTCCACTGCTGCGAGTAGCGGCTGCCGAGCGCGCTCGACAGCAGCAGCGCCAGCACGGCCACCGCCAGGGCATACGTCGGGTGCCCGAGGAACAGCACGAATTTCTGGATAAACGCGATCTCCGCCAGAATGTACGCCAGGCCGATGCTGACGAAGAAAAGCAGATAGCGGCGCACGCCGCCGCCCGTTGGCAACCTGCGGATCAAATACGCCGGCGCCACCAGGAAGACGGCCACCGCAAATCCGGAAAAAACCAGCACCGCCAGCAGCAGGGCGAAGCCCAGGTTCACCTTCAGATCCATGCTCTCGGTCCGCCAGCGCTTCAGCAACTCGGCGGTCTTCATGTTGAAAAAAAAGAAGGGCGGTTATCGGTGACCGGGCGGATGTCGAAAGGGTAGCCGGCGTAAAACGCGTCCGGGCTCGGCGTGTTCAGCAGTTCGCAGAAGGCGTTCGGAAGGCGCAGGCCGGGAGCGGCCAGCAGGCGCGCTTTTTTGCCGCCGGTGGCCACGGCGCGCGTCACCTCCTCGGCCTGCTCCCGGGTGAAGGGCGTGCGCTTTACCAGCACGGTGGCCGTGGTTCCCATCTCGCTCAACTCGTTGTCGGCCACAATCACGAAATGATCGCCGGGCGAGGTTGCGCCCTCGCGCCGCAGCGCCTCCAGGCCCAGTGAAATCAGCCGCAACGCTTCCCGCGGGGTCTGGAATTCCCAGCGCGTGATCGAGAGCATGCCCTGCGGCGTCAGGTGGCGCAGGTACTCCTGGAAGGCCTCGACCGTATAGAGGTTGTTCTCGGAAAGCGCAAACGCGCCGGCGGCGGTGCTGGCCCAGGTATCGACCAGGGTGGCCTGGATGACGTCGTACTGCTGGCTGGAGCGCCGGATGAAGCTGCGCCCGTCTTCCACTTCCACGCGGACATCGGGGCGCTCGTAAAGCCCGAACGAATTGGGGCGCATGCGCCCGCGCATGATGTTGTTGACGATGATGGGATTGATCTCGACGCCGGTCACTTGGCGCGCGCCGGCCGCCAGCGCTCGGGCCACGTCCACGCCGCCGCCGGGGCCGATGACCAGCACGCGGTCGGGCCGCCGCAGCCGGTACACCAGCCCGGCCGTGTAGTCGCGGAGCTGCTCGGTCCACTTGGGCGAAGGCTCGGCCGGGGCGTCGGCCACCTGGGTGGCCGCGTCGGCGTCGATCTGGATCCAGTACTCGCCGTTGTCGGTGCGGTAGATGCCCACCCGGGAGAAGGAATTCCAGCGGCTGAATACTTCGTCCCTGATCGGCTGCCCCTTGGCGTAACGCACATCGAGCAGGCCGGTGCGGGCGTTGACCGCGATGACAGCGGCCAGCGCCAGCGGGACCACCAGCCAGCGCTTGAAACCCGCGCGCGAGCCGGCCGCGCTCCAGAAAACGGCCGACAGGCCCCAGAGCGCAGTGGCGGCCAGGATGGTGTTGGGAGCGCCCAGCCATTCCAGCAGGGGAATCAACAGCAGGCAGCCGGCGCTGGCGCCGCCCAGATCGGCGAAATACACGATGCCCGCCTGGCGCGCGGTCCGCGCCAGAACCACCGCCAGGATCATCCCTGAAATGAAAAAGGGCGCCATGGCCCCGAAGTAGACGATGGCCAGGCTGCGCAAGGTGGCGGCCGAAACCTCCAGCGGAATGCTCTGCCGAAGGATCACGGCCAGCACCAGGCTGGTGACCACGGCGTTGGCGGCGGCGATGGGCGCCAGCCGCGGCCACACGCCGCCGCGTTCCAGCCAGCCGGCCAGGAAATAGGAACAAAGCCCGCCGGCGCCCAGTCCCAACAGCGCCACCGAGATGGCCATGAACGCGAAGTGATAGAACAGGATTACCGAGAACAACCGGGTCAGGGCCAGTTCGGCCAGCAGCGTGCCCAGGGCGGTCGAGAACACGCCCGCCAGCACCCAGCGGCCGACCGGTTCCGACGCTTGTGTCTCGCAGTCGCGCAGCGGCGGCCTTACCCCGCCATCCGCCGGCGGGGTCAACCCGCCGCCACGCGCCTCGTCAGAAGTCTGCGACATAGTGGTTTGTGCCTCGGATCCCGATGGCCCGTTGCGCGATCGCCGTCAGGAACACGTACATACAGAAGTTTTCCAGGGCGAACGGCAGGAACCCCAGGTATCCGGGAACCGGCATTTCGAAGATCTTCGCGTTCTGGAGAATGGGGAAGATGTAAATCCACTTGCTGATCGCCCAGTAATTCCAAAATTCCCAGAAAATACCGCACACGGCTCCGGCGGCCAGCAGGGCGTAGAAGCGTGCCCGCCGCCCTCCCGCGAATTCATCGGAGAGGGATGCGGCGCCCAGCCGCGAGTTAATCGGATCCAGCAGGAAGACGAAGCCCAGCCACGCCAGGCCGAACAGGTAGGCCGCGGGCCGGCGAGGCGCCAGCAGTGGAATCGCCAGCATGGCGGCGCCCAGCGCCACGGCAACCCGGCGGAGGCCCGCGCCCATCTTCACCGGCGCGTAGCTGTGTTGCCACAGGCCGGCGGCCTGCAGGAACTGCGCCGTTTCCAGCATCGCCGGCCAGATCGTCGAGAAAGCCCAGGCGTAGCCGAAATAGCGCAGCGCCGTGTTCGTCGGCAGCCCGATGTAAGCCCAGTTCTGCAAGCGCAGGTTATAGGCTTCGAAAACCAGCCAGAACGGCGCCGACATGGCGGTGACGGCCAGGAACTGACGCCCGCGCCCGTTGAGCATGGACTGTCCGGCGAGCGAATAGACGGCCGCGTCCACGGCCGCGATATAGCCGGTCCAGGCGATGGGCGTGAAGAAGATGCCCACGAACTGGCACTTCTGGAACAACAAGACCTCGGCAACGGCGATGACGGCCAGCCCCAGGTAACCGTAGCGGGGATAAGGCCGCGCGTGCGCCCCAGTGGCGTACAGCCACAAAAGCCACAGCGCCGCCAGCGCCCACAGCGCGATGCCGAGTGCGGTCACGCCACGAATCTATCACATCAGAGGCCGGAGACCGGAGGCTGGAGGCTGCAGGTTGCAGGCTGAAATCAGGCGCCTCCAGCCTCCGGTCTCCAGCCTCCAGGCTCGGCTGTGGTAAGCTAGCAGCACCATGGGGGATGATATTCGCCGGGAACGGGCGCGCCATTGTATCGGCGAATTCCAGCGGCGCATTCTCGAGCGCATGCTCGCCGTGGACGGCTCGGAGTGCCAGGACTTCCTGCGCAACTGCCCGCCCCGTGTAGCGCGGCGGAACGGGCAGGAAGGGAAACCTCGCGCCTTCGCGTACGTCACGCTGGACGGCCTGACGCTGCTGCGCATCAATGATCTGGAAGGCGAGAACCGCGCCTGCCCGGGGTGTGAGCTGTTCGGGCGCAACCACTGCTGCGGAGGGCTGGCTTTTCTGGTCTGGGTGCTTCGGCAGTCCGGCATCGCCCGGCCCGCTGAGCTGCTGGCCGACCACCTCCCCGGCCTGCCCGGCCTTTACAGTGCGAGTTGGGAAAAAATGGAAGCGAACCTGGAGATCATACACACGGCCATGGAGAGCTTTTTTGAGCAGCGGCTGCACCACGTGGATGGCGGCGCTTGAAGGGCGCCGGCCGCAGCCGCTAAAGAACGCAATCTTTCGGAGGGAATCATGCCGGAATTTCGCCAGAACCCAATCACCAAGGAATGGGTCATCATCGCCACGGAGCGAGCCAGGCGGCCACACGAGTTCATCGCCAAGGAGAAGCCGAAGGCGATTCCTTCCTACGTCGCCACCTGCCCGTTTTGCCCCGGCAACGAGCACATGACGCCGCCGGAGAGTTTCCGCGATGGAGACGGGAGCGGGTGGCAGGTCCGCGTGACACCCAACAAATTCTCGGCGCTTGCTCTGGAGGGCACGCGCTGGCGCCACTGCGAGGGCCTGAAACGCTCGGCCGCCGGCGTCGGCGTCCACGAGGTCATTGTCGAGACGCCCGATCACAGCCTGACCACCGCGCTGATGCCCGTCGAGCAGGTCGAGCGCATCCTGCGTTGCTACAAGCAGCGCTACTACGCCGTCACCGAAGACCCGCGCATCGAGCTGATCACCGTGTTCAAGAACCACGGCGCCAGCGCCGGGACCTCGCTGGAGCATCCTCATTCGCAGTTGATCGCCACGCCCATTATTTCGCCGCAGGTGCGGAGCCGCATGGAGGAGGCGCTGCGGTATTTCGACGAGGCCGGCGAGTGCATCTTCTGCCGGCTGATGGTCGAGGAACTGGGCGATCAGAAGCGCATCGTGGCGGAGAACGGGCACTTCGTGGCTTTCGTCCCGTATGCTTCGCTCTCGCCCTTCACCATCCTGATCTTTCCGCGGCGCCACATGGCCTCCTTCGGGCAGATCAACGATGACGAGGTCACCGCGCTGGCCGCCATCCAGCGCGAGGTTTTGGCGCGGCTCTACTACGGGCTGCAGAACCCCGACTTCAACTACAACATCCGCACCGCGCCCAGCGAGTGCCGCTACGTTCGCTACTACCACTGGTACCTCAGCGTGATCCCGCGGCTCACCAAGGTGGCCGGGTTCGAGCTGGGTACGGGGTTTTTCGTGAACGTCTCGCTGCCGGAGGAGAACGCCGAATTCCTGCGCGGCGTGACGCTGCCCGAATCGTTCCAGGCATCCGCGTGATGATGAACCACCAAGACACCAAGACACCAAGGACTTGGTGCCTTAGTGTCTTGGTGGTTGCCTTCATCGTGGGGTTTGCCGGCTGCGCCCGAGAAGAGGTGGCCGTGCCGACCCCGGACCAGCGCGCCAAATTGCTCACCATCCCCGACGAGTACAAGAACCGCGCCAACCCGCTGCCCGCCAATTACGGGAACCTGACCGAAGGCCGCGCCCGCTTCGAGCAGTATTGCGCGCTGTGTCATGGGCCCGACGGGAAGGGAACGACGCTGCTGGGCCGCAGCCTGTACCCGCCCGCCGGCGATCTGACCTTGCCGCAGGTCTTGAAATACACCGACGGCCAGCTCTACTGGATCATCTCGGAGGGCATCCGATTCTCCGGCATGCCCGCCACCCGCGCCTACAGCACCGAGGAGCAGATCTGGCGCCTGGTGCTGCACCTCCGCCAAATCCAAAGGAAGCAATAGGGTTCGAGGCATGGCTGCCCGTACTGAAACGCATCGGGCGGCCTCCTACGTCCCTATTGCAGCGGGCGGGAGACAGAGCGGCCCGGCCCGCGGCGGAGAAAGGCAATGGCTGCACCGGCTATGGTGTTGGACGCGGGCAGGATCGGCGCCCAGGCTGCCAGGCTGGAGCGCGACCTGCGGCAGCGCATCGTCGGCCAGGACGAGGCCATCGAGCACGTGGTCCGCGCCTATCAGACGCACCTGGCGGGGCTGAACAACCCGGACCGCCCCGTAGCCACGTTCTTGTTCCTGGGACCCACGGGGTCGGGCAAAACCAGGATGGTGGAGGCGCTGGCCGAATCGCTGGCGGGCGACGCCCGCGCGGTGGTGAAGATCGACTGCGCCGAGTACCAGCACGGGCACGAGATCGCCAAGCTCATTGGCTCGCCGCCCGGCTACCTGGGCCACCGCGAAACGCACCCGCTGTTGAGCCAGGACAACCTGGACCAACACCACAGCGAGCACTGCCGGCTGAGCTTCGTTTTGTTCGACGAGATCGAGAAGGCTTCGCCGGCCCTCTGGAACCTGCTCCTCGGCATCCTCGACAAAGGCCGGTTGACGCTGGGTGACAACCGCGTGGTGGACTTCTCGCGCGCCTTGATCTTCATGACCGGCAACCTGGGCTCGGCGGAGATGAGCGCCTTGATGGCTCCCGGCATGGGCTTCACTGGAAGCACTCCGCAGAACGGCGCCGGGCTGGAGCGCAAGATTGCCAGGGCGGGGGCCGACGCCGCCCGGCGGAACTTCACGCCCGAGTTCATGAATCGCATCGATGCCGCCGTGGTCTTCCGGCCGCTCGATCACGACCACCTCCGGGCCATTCTGGACCTGGAGCTGGGCTACGTGCAGCAGCGCCTTCTTGCCTCGGCGCGCGGTGTGCGCTTCCGTTTCGAGTGCAGCGATGGAGTGAAGGATTTCCTGCTGCGCGAAGGGACCGACGCCCGCTACGGCGCGCGTCATCTGAAGCGCGCCGTCGAGCGGCGCCTGGTGCAGCCGCTGGCCGGCCTGATCACCACCGACCAGGTGCAGGCGGGCGAAAAAGTGATAATTGACGTTTCGCCGGATACCGGCTCGCTGCTGTTCACCAAGCAGCCCGTTGAGGAAGAGGCAGGCGATTCGGCCGGCGAGCGCCAGCCGGATGCCCCCACGCTGGCCCCGCTGATTGCCGCCGCGGCACGGGAAGCGCGCGCCGCCCGCCGCCGCGCCGGCTGAAGGCCGGGCGCATCCCGAAGGGATGCGGGGAAATTAGCCGGGGGTAAAGGCCGCGCTTTTCAGCGGCCGACACCCCCGGAAAGCGAATCCCATACGTCCCAGCGCACCCCGGCAGGGGCGTGCGGAAGATTAGGTGACATTGACCGTTGTGCTCGCCGGCCGGGTTACATCTGCTTTCCGTAGTTGCCGTTCTGCTCGGCGACTTCCGCCTGTGTGACGGGCCGCGCGATCTGCCTGTAGTAGCGCACGTAAAGAGACAGCGCCGCACCGAACAAAAAACAGCCCAGCATGGTGATGCCTGCCGGCAGTCCGCCGATGGGCCCCACCAGAACCCGCCGCAGCAGCAGAAAATACCAGGTCAGGGAATAGGCGATCCCGATGTTGGCCGCCCAGATCGCGGCGACCGCGGGCGGAACCAGCACAGCGAACAAAAAGCCCATGGCTCCCGAGCAAAGCAGCAGCAGGGAATAGCCGACCACGGTGTGAAAGCCGAAATGCAGCCGCGTGGCAGCCGGCCCAAGCAGGGCGGTGGCGAACAATCCCGGCGCCTGCCAGGCCGAGTGGGCGAACAGGAGATTCTCCACCCACAGGTATGCCGCCAGCACAAACCCGCCGACAACACCGGCCTGAAGTCCGGCCAGCAGACGGCACAGCCAGTAGTCGAACCTCGGTTGCGGCGGCACGCTGGCTTCAATATACAGCCTGTCCCGGAAGAAATGTAGGGTTGCCGCCTGCCGCGCGTGACGCGCCTGGGACCATGGGATTACTTGGGGCTTGTTTCGGCCGGCCGTATCAGGCGAAAATAGGGGGTAGTGCCTGGTCGTTCAACGGTAGGACGCAGGACTTTGGATCCTGTTACGGAGGTTCGAATCCTCCCCAGGCAGCCATACCCAGTTCTTAGTCGAGCGACTCAAACAGAGCGGCCGAAGCGGCCTCGATCTCTTCGTCTGCCAGGGGACCGGAATCGAACGGCAGCGCCCGGCGCAGGATCTCGTCGGCGAACGCGCGCTTCTCCTCGACCGGCAGGCTTGCGAACGCGTCGAGCAGGGCCGCAGTCTGATGGGTCATGGGACAAGGATAGCACGATTTCGCTTGTGATAAAGCTCCCGAACGGGCCAGTCGCGCTTGCAGGCAGCGGGTTAGCGCTGTAATGGCGGCTCATCCGGCAGCCCGAGCAGGAGCTCGAAGCTGACAGGCGGCTCGACAAGGGTTCGGAACGGGTCCAGGACAGGCAGCCAACCTCCTTTGAGAATCGGCAGGTGCCAGCCAGGTAGCGCGGCTGGCGGCGAAGGCTGAATTCGCGTTATCCCACGGTCGCAGCCGAACTAACGCCTGCGTGCGAGCGACCGCGCCGCAGCTTTTGCCGCCCGATTCAGCCGGTCGTCGAAACTGGAGAAGTGCGTTTCGCCCGCTCCGGCACGCCGCGCGACTTCTAGGAACGAAGCCAGGTGCACGCTGTCGTAACCGCGCAGCCGATACTGTTCCGCGAGGTCGCCGGCTGCTTGGCTGATGGCCCCAGTCACATCCAAGGTCAGGTAACTCGGCCAGTCCTTGTCGAGCACGCGTTTGATTGAAGTGAATGCGGCCGGCGGCAGCGCGCCTTCGCGTCGAAGCCTGGCCAGTGCCGAACGGGCTTCCGCGTAGGCAATGACAGAAGTGGCTACAATCCTCGCCCGGTCCACGAGGTCGCGCACAGCGTCGGCGCCGGGCTCGTCGACGTAGAGTTTCACCAGGCTGCTGGTATCCAGATAGAGCGTCATTGGCGCTCCTCGAGCACCAGGGCCGAGACACTCCGGCCGACAATACTGACGGGCCGCCGCGCCCCGATGGGCTTGCTCCCGTTCCAATGGGCCTGTCCCGTTTCGACCAGCGCGTTTGCCCAGGCCGTGTCAGAGGGCGCCTCGACGGGGCTGATCGTCGCGATGGAACGCCCTCGTCGGGTCACCAGCAGTCGAGCGCCGGAGCAGACCCGTTTCATGTGACGACTCAGATGGTTCTTGAGCTCGCGGATGCCAACTGTTTCCATCCAGCACCTCCGGGGGATGTGGCTACAATTCTAGCACGATGTGGCTACAAATCGGCAGAGAGGCAGGAAGGGGCTGCCAGAAGTCTGTTGGGTTGAGCGGGAACTCGAACTCGGCAGGCAGAGCCGCCGGAGTTCGAAACGTGTCCACGACAGGCAACCACACCCAGTGACACCTCGCGGCGCATTGCTTCCTGTTGTCTTTCCTCACCCCTGGCGAAACCCGGTGATGCTATTTCGCGAACAGGTTTTCGATTGTCGCCATAGGAAGGAACAAGCGGTTGGGAGGCGCGACCAGCGGGAGAAAGCCGTACTTCAAGTAATAGCGAGCGGCGCCTTCGTCTTTGGCGTCTACCACGACCGCGAAGGAAGCCACTGAGTTGCTGTGTTGCAGCGCTCGGTGGAGGGCATCCAGCAGCAGCAGTTCGCCTAAACCTTGTCCCCGGTGCTGCAGACTAATCGCCAATCTTCCGATCAGGGTCGCGGGGATGTCGGGATACCTGGGCAGTTTCCGTGCCAGTTCAGCGGGCAGATATCCGAGCCTGACGGTGACGGCGGAAAGCGTATAAAAGCCGGCCACCACGCGGCTGTCTGAAGTCAGCACGAAGACGGCCGCCACACGCCGTTCCATGTCCTGCCGCGCTTGTTGTTGCAGATATCGATCCAGGGGGGCGACAGCACACGAAAATGCCGCCCGGTCGTGTGATGGACCGAGCGGCTCGACTCGATATGGGGAACGATCGACTGTCATATGGTCCTACGGCTGCGGTAGCGGGCGGCCGCAGCGCGTAACCGCGGAACGGGGCGGGGAGGATTCAACAGGGCGCTCACGAACGCTTCGCGGTCTTGCTCGGTCAGCCGCAGGTTTTCATGCGCCTCGATGGCCGCAGTAGCCGCCTGGGTGGCGCTCGCTACAATGAAGTCCGTCAGCGAAGTGCCGCGAATGCTCGCCGCGTACGCGAGGCGCCGTTTCAAATCCGGCTCGATGCGGGCTTCAAGACGTTCACCCCTCGATGCCCGCCCGCTGGTGCGCTTTCGCAGTGTCATGAACAGCATTGTACGGCAGGTGGCCGTACAAATCAACCATTCGCAAGCGGGCCTTTGCCGCAATAAGGAAACAGCCGGCGAGGCGGGCAACCGGTCGCCGGAGCTGCAAGAGGTCGGAAAGCAAACAACGCCTGTGGCTGCCTGCTGGCGAGTACAATGCTTAGCGCAGCACCATCACGACGCCATGAACCCCAGAATCGCGTGGATCTCGTTCTTGATTGTTTTGTGGCTGGCATGCGGCAGCATGCCGGCCCAGCAGCGCCCGGATGCCGCCAGCCCGGCCGCCGGGCCGAGGGTGACCGACGACGACCTGTTCGCCGGCCTGGACCTTGCCCGGCCGGGACTCGAGGCGGTCGCCGCGGCGGCCGCCAACAGCGACAGGGCGGCGGCCAAACATGCTCTGGCCGAGTACTACCGCCACCGCAGAAAGCCGGTCTGTCACATTGCTCTGGGCGAGAAGGCCGACCCCAAGCCTGCCAGTCCCGACTTGGCCCGCGCCGAGCGCGCCCTGCGCCACGAGTTTGAGAGCATCGGCTACCCGCACACTTTCGGCTCCGCCATTGACTGGCACTACGACAAGACCGCGGAGCCGGGCGGCAAGTACGCGCCCAATAACGAGTGGACCTGGCAACTGAACCGCCACCCCGAGTGGCTGGCCCTGTCACGCGCCTACCGCGACACCTGGGACGAGAAGTATGCCAGGGAGTTCGTGGCGCAGATGACCGGCTGGGCCCGCGACTGCCCCATGCCCGATAATGCGGCGAACGTGCCGCGGTCGGCCTGGCGCACTATCGAGACCGGCATCCGCGCTTCTCTGATCTGGCCCGAGCTGTGGTACCGGTTCGTTCCCTCGCCGTCGATGACCGATGAGGCGCTGATCACTTTCCTCAAGGCCTACATCGATCACGCCCGCCACCTGATGGCCTGGCACACCAGCGGCAACTGGCTGGCGATGGAGGGGAATGGATTGTTTCACGTCGGGGTGCTGTTCCCGGAATTTAAGGCCGCCAAAGCCTGGCGCGACACCGCCGGAAAATGGATCTACGCCGAACTGGACAACCAGGTATACCCCGACGGGGTGCAAATCGAACTGTCCAGCTCGTATCACCACGTCAGCCTCAGCAACTTCTTAGGGTTCTACAAAATCGCCAAACTCAACGACACTCCTCTGCCGGCGGACTTCCTCCAGCGGCTGGAGAAGATGTACGACTTCGACGTGTACGGCGCCATGCCCGACCGCCGCCTCCCCGGCGTCCAGGACGGCAGTTACCACGACGTGCGCAACGCGCTCCAGGAGGCGGCCGGGCTGTTTCCCGGCCGGCAGGATTTTCGCTGGTACGCCGGCGAGGGCAAGGAGGGCCGGCCCCCGGCCGAGACCAGCCATGCCTTCCCCTATGCCGGTTACTACGTGATGCGCTCGGGCTGGGAAGCGGACGCGCGCTGGCTGTGGTTCGACGGCGGCCCGTTCGGATACGGGCACCAGCACGAAGACAAGCTCCAGATCATCGTGGCCGCCTACGGTAAGCGCTTTCTGGTGGACCCGGGCAACTTCGCCTATGAGCGCTCGAAATGGCGCTCCTACTTCATCGATTCGCCCAGCCACAACGTGGTGCTGGTGGACGGCCAGCCACAGCGCCGCCGCGGCCAACCGCGCGACTCCTACGTGGTCAGGCAGCCGCTTCCGCACGTCTGGGTCAGCGAGCCGGCGTTCGACTATGCCGAGGCAACGTTCGACGAGGACTTCGGCGGGGCAGTGAAGCGCGGCGTCACGCACACCCGCGCAGTGTTGTTCATCAAGCCTGATTTCTGGGTAGTTCTCGATACGCTCACCGCGAAAGACGGCAAGGAGCACACCTACGACGCGCTGTTCCACTTCGATGCGCGTGTGAAACCCGATGGCCTGCGGCTGGTCACGCAAGACGCGGGGGAGGCGAACCTTACTGTAGCCGCGCGGCCCGATCCGGGCGTGTCACTGAAGGTCATCGAGGGCCAGGAAGATCCCGTGCAGGGCTGGCTGCCGGGGCGGCGGAGCAGCGTGCGTCCGGCGCCGGTCGGCATCTACACCAGGCGCGCCGCGACGACCAATCTGCTGTACGTCCTTGCCCCGGCGCCCAAGGGCGCATCGGACCCGCTGAAGTCGATCGAGCCGCTCGACAACGATCCGGCCGCCGCGCGCATCGCATTTACCGATGGCCGCATCTATGAGGTGCGCTTCCGGCCGGGCAAGCCCGCCGCGTGGCAGCGTTCGCGCTGAGAAAAGTCCGTCCAAACGAATGCGGATGAAGTAGTGTGATACCGGCTCACCGTGCCGAAAAGGCAGGACACGCCCCGGCCTCAATAGAAGGAGTGGAACAGTGCAGAACAGAAGAGCATTCCTGATAAGTTCGGCGGCGACGGCGGCGATGTCGCGCTCCGCCGTCGGCGCCAATGACAGAATTCAGATCGGAGTGATTGGGGTCGGCGTGCGCGGGGAGCACATGCAGGGCGTCATGGGAGCGAACCCCGACTGCGCCGTCGTAGCCGTCTGTGACGTCTTCCAGCCCACTCGAGAGAAGGTGGCCGCCAAGATCGGAGGGAATGTCGCCACCTACGTGGACTACCGAAAGCTGCTGGACCGCAAGGACATCGATGCCGTGCTGATTGCCGCGCCGGACCACTGGCACGGGCCGATGCTTATCGATGCCTGCGCTGCCGGCAAAGACGTCTATTGCGAGAAGCCGCTGACTCACCAGATCGAAATGGGCTGGAAGATGATCGAGGCGGTCCAAAAGCACAGGCGCGTCGTCCAGATCGGGCTCCAGCAGCGGCACTGGAAACAGTTCCAGGAGTGCGCGGAGATGGTCCAGGGAGGGAAGATCGGGCAGGTCTATCACGCCGGACTGCACTGGGACGGCGCTTACACCAGGCCTCCCGAGCCGCCCGAGCAGCCGCCCGAGGGCCTGGATTGGGAGCTCTTCCAAGGCCCCGCTGAGCGCCGCCCGTACACTCCCAGCCGCCAAAGGCGCTGGCGCGCCTACTACGATTACGCCGGCGGTATCCTGACCGACCAAGGCGTCCATGTCGCGGACATCGCGCGTTGGTACCTGGGCGCCGGGGCGCCGCTTACGGCCGGCGGCTCCGGCCAATACGTTGCTGTGCCATGCCCGGAAAAAGACCAGTTGCCGGACGCCATCGTCGTCTCCTGGCAGTACGACAAGTTCGTCATGTCATTCTCCAACCGCTCCATGCCGAATCCCGACTACACGGACCAGGGCAACTACTTCATCGGCACCGGAGGCGCGCTGCACGTGAACCGCGCCGCATACAACCTGCGGCCGGCGCCTCCGCGGCCAGGTTCCGGCGGGCAGAAGCCGCCCGCCTTCGAGCCGATCAACGTGCCACGCAAAGGACTCGGTTTGGATGCCGACAAGGCGCACGCCCGCGAGTTTTTGGATTGCGTAAAGTCCAGGAATAAGCCAACCGCTGATGTCGAGACGGGATTCTATTCCACGCTGCCGTTGCTGATGGGCGTGCTGGCCATACGCTATGGCAGAACGTTCGCCTGGGACGGCAGGGCCGCGAAGGCGGTGTAGCGAACGACCCGCAGAGAGTGTCGCCGTCCGGAACCGGGAACCCGCCAGCCTGGAACTTTGTTACAATCGGAAGCGATGAGCGCGCGGGCGGAGGAGTTCCGGGACAGGATTCGCACCCACGTCGTGGTGGCGGACGGGGCGATGGGTACCATGCTGTACTCCAAGGGTATCTTCATCAACCGCTGCTTCGACGAGTTGAACCTGTCGGCGCCCGCGCTGGTGAAGGAAATCCACGACAGTTACATCCAGGCGGGCGCCGAAATCATCGAGAGCAACACGTTCGGTGCCAATGCTTATCGCCTGGCGCCCTACGGCCTGGTGGAGAAGCTGGCGGACATCAATCGCGCGGGGGTTCGAGTGGCGCGCGAGTCGGCCGGAGAGAACGCCTGGGTGGCCGGCTCGGTGGGGCCGCTAGGCGTGCGCATCGAGCCGCTGGGGCCAACCTCCTTCCAGGAAGCGCGCGCGGCCTTCAAGCAGCAGGTGACGGCACTGGCCGACTCCGGCGTGGACTTGATCATGCTCGAGACCTTCGGCGACCTGAACGAGATCCGCGAGGCCATCCTTGCCACCCACGAGGCTTGCGACCTGCCCGTGGTGGCCCAGATGACGGTGGACGACGACGGCAACGCCTTGTTCGGCGCCAGCCCCGAGGTGTTCGCGCGGCGGCTGGAGGAATGGGGCGCCGACGCCATCGGCATGAACTGCTCAGTGGGGCCCAAGGTGGCCGTCGAGGTCCTGGAGCGGATGATTAAGGTGACCGACCGGCCCCTGGCGGTGCAGCCCAACGCCGGCAAGCCCATGATTGTGGACGGGCGCAGCGTCTACCTCTGCTCGCCCGAATACCTGGCGCAGTACGCCCGGCGGTACATTCAGGCCGGAGCAAAGATTATTGGCGGCTGCTGCGGAACCACCCCGGAGCACATCAAGCTGCTGAAGAACGAGGTGCGGTCGCTGCAGCCGGCGCACGCCGGGCTGCGGGTGGCGGTCGCGGTCGAGGACCAGCCCAAGCTGCTGCCCCCCATCCCCAGCGAGCGCAAATCGCGGTTGGGCGCAAAGCTGGCGACCGGTTTTTTTCCTGTGTTCGTGGAAATCCTGCCGCCGCGCGGGTCCGACCCGTCAAGAGAGATCGAGGGCGCGCGGCTTTGTTCCGCCAACGGCGTCGATGGCATCAACATCCCCGACGGGCCGCGTGCCAGCGCCCGCATGAGCGCGCAGGCGCTCGCCTACCTGATCCAGCAGCAGGCGGGAATCGAGGCGGTGCTGCACTACTGCTGCCGCGACCGCAACATCATCAGCATGCAGTCGGACCTGCTGGGCATCTACGCCCTCGGCATCCGCAACCTGATCATCATTACCGGCGATCCGCCCCGCTTGGGCAACTACCCCGACGCCACGGCGGTGTTCGACGTGGATTCCATCGGGCTGACGAATATAGTGGCCAACCTCAACAAGGGGCTGGACCTGGGCGGCAACCCCATCGGCTCGCAAACGGGTTTCCTGATCGGCGTGGGCGCCAACCCCGGCGCGGTGAACATGGTGGAGGAGCTGCGCCGCCTGCGCTGGAAAATCGAGGCCGGCGCCGAGTATATTGTCACCCAGCCGGTGTTCGACCTGGATCAACTCGAAGCGCTGGTGAAGTTCGTCGAGCCGTACCGCGTGCCGGTCATCGCCGGCATCTGGCCGCTGCTCAGCTACCGCAACGCGGAGTTCATGGTCAACGAGTTGCGCGTGGCGGTGCCGGAAGCCTTCCTGGAGCGCATGCGCAAGGCCGAATCGGCCGAAGCGGCGCGGGCCGAAGGCGTGGCCATCGCCCAGGAGATGCTGGGCCGCGCGCGCCACGTTGCCCAGGGCGCGCAGTTGAGCGCGCCGTTCAGCCGCTATAGCATGGCCATCGAGGTCATGCAGGTGCTGGGCCAAAGACAGTTATGAGTTAAGAGTTATGAGTTGTGAATTGTCAGTCTGAATTCATGACTTATAATTCATGATTTTCACTATGCCGGAAGAAACCGCAAAACCACCCGAGTCGTTTGAGTCCTGCCTGGACAGGCTGGAGAAGATCGTCAAGGAACTGGAGAACGGCAACCTGGCGCTGGAACGGGCGCTGGAACTGTTTGAAGAGGGCATGAAGCTGTCGGAGAATTGCAGGCGGCAACTGGACAGCGCCGAGGGCCGCATGGAAATGCTGGTGCGGAAGGCCGACGGCCGTGTAGCCACCGAGCCGTTGCGGCTGGGCGACGAGGGCGAGAAACAATGAGCGCGCCCGCCGTGGCCCTCAAAGAATTTCTCCGCCAACGCCGGCAAATCGTGGATGCGCGGCTGGAGCAGTTGTTGCCCGCCGCCGGCGAGCGCCCCGAGAACGTCCACCGCGCCATGCGGCACAGCGTGTTTGCCGGCGGCAAGCGCATCCGGCCCATCCTCTGCCTGGAAGCCGCCGACGTTTCAAGTAATTGCGGATTGCGGATTGCGGATTGCGGATTTAAAGCAGCGCCAGCACTCCGCAAACCCCAATCCGAAATCCGCAATTCTCCTGGGGTGTTCCGAAATCCGCAATTCTCCTGGCGTTTTGGATGTGGCTTGTGCTTTGGAGATGATTCACAGCTACTCGTTGATCCACGACGATCTTCCGGCGCTGGACAACGATGACTTCCGCCGCGGTGTGCCCACCTGCCACAAGGCCTTTGGGGAAGCCATCGCCATCCTGGCGGGCGACGCGCTGCTGACGCTGGCCTTCGAGGTGCTGGCCCGCAATGGTCCGGCCGAGCCTGACCGGCGGCTGGCCATCCTGGCCGAGGTGGCGCATGCCGCCGGGACACTGGAAGGGATGATCGGCGGGCAGGTGGTGGACATCGAATCCGAGCGGCGCGCCGTCGATGGCGAGGCGGTCCAGTACATCCACCGGGCGAAGACCGCCGCCATGATTCGCGCGGCGGTGCGCAGCGGGGCCATCGCCGGCGGCGCCGGCGAACAGCCACTGGCGGCGCTGACCGAATACGGCGCGCGTATCGGACTGGCCTTCCAGATCGTGGACGACATCCTGGATGTCGAAAGCTCCACCGAGAGCCTGGGCAAAACGGCGGGCAAGGATGCCGCCCAGCAGAAAGCCACCTACCCCTCCGTGTACGGCCTGGCGCGCTCCCGCGAGCTTGCCGCGGAGACCATCGAGCAGGCGATTCAGGCGCTGGAACCGTTCGGTGAGCGCGGCCGCTGGTTGCGCGAGATTGCCGTTTATCTGCGCGACCGCAAAAATTAGCCGAGGCTTGAACCACAAAGACACAAAGGCCACCAGGGTCCACGAAGTCCTTCTTGTTGGCTCTTTGTGTCCTTCGTGCCTTTGTGGTTCAATTCTTCAAGGTTGAAGCAGCGAATCGACAGGCTATTGGTGGAGCGGGGGCTGGCCGAGACGCGCCAAAAGGCCCAGGCGCTCATCATGGCCGGGCAGGTGCTCGTCAATGAACGAAAAGTCGAGAAGCCCGGAGCGATGGTGAGCGCGGAAGCGGCGGTGCGGCTGCTGGGCGAGCCGCCGCGCTACGCCAGCCGCGGCGGCTTGAAGCTGGAAGGCGCGCTTGACACCTTCGGCATCCGCGCGGAGGGCAAGGTCTGCCTGGACATCGGCGCCTCGACCGGCGGCTTCACGGATTGCCTGCTGCAGCGGGGCGCCGTCCGCGTGTACGCGGTGGACGTCGGCGCCGGCCAGCTCGACTGGCGCCTGCGCAGCGACGCCCGCGTGGTGCTCCGCGAGAAGCTCAACGCGCGCTATCTCTCCCCGCAGGACATCGGCGAGGCGGTGGATTTTGTTTGCGTCGATGTTTCGTTCATTTCTGCTACGCTTATCGTGCCGCGCCTGCCCGCCGTGATGAAGCCGGGCGGCGAGGCTGTGGTGCTGGTGAAGCCGCAGTTCGAGGCGGGCCGCGGGCAGGTGGGCAAGGGGGGCATTGTGCGCGACCCCGAGCTGCAGGCCCGGGCCGTCGAGAAGGTGCGCGCCGCCGCCCGGGCCGCGGGCCTTCGGCCGGCCGGCGTGGTCCCCAGCCCCATTGCCGGCATGGAGGGCAACCAGGAGTTCTTGCTGTATCTGTTGAACCACAAAGACCCAAAGGACACCAAGAACCACTAAGAAGTTCTTTGTGCCCTTTGTGATCTTTGTGCCTTTGTGGTTGAGATGATCAAGACCGTCGGAATTATTTCCAAGCCGAAGAAGCCGGAACTGCGGCAGGTGGTTCCGGCGTTGCGCCAATGGTTGTCGGAGCGCGGCCTGGAAGTGCTGCTGGACCGGGAGACGGGCCTGTCCATCGAGCCTGCCGAGAGCGGGACGCCGCGCAGCGAGCTGGCCGCGCGCGTGGACCTGGCGGTGGTGCTGGGCGGTGACGGAACGCTGCTCTCGGCCGCCCGCGCCATCGGCGCGCGGGATATACCGGTGCTGGCCGTCAACCTCGGCAGCCTCGGGTTTCTCACCTCCGTCACGCTCGAGGAGTTGTACGCCGCGCTGGAGCAGGTGCTGGCCGGGCGCTACTCCGTGAATGCCCGGCGCAAGCTGCGGGTCGAAGTGCGGCGCGAGACCGGCCTGGGGGAGCCGGAGACCGTCGCCTGCTACCACGCGCTGAACGACGCCGTGCTCAACAAGGCGGCCATCGCCCGCATTTTGGATTTCGACGCCTTCCTGGACGGCGAGTTCGTTTGCACCTTTAAGGCCGACGGCCTGATCATGGCCACGCCCACCGGCTCCACCGCCTATTCGCTGGCCGCCGGCGGACCCATCGTTCTGCCGGCGGTGGACGCCGTGCTGATCACCCCCATCGCCTCCCACACGCTCACCAACCGGCCGCTGGTTGTTCCCGGCGATTCCACCATCGAGGTGGTCGTCAAGTCGGAAGAAGAGACCGTGTTCCTGACTGTCGATGGGCAGGTGGGCCTCTCCATCCAGCACAACGACCGCGTCGTTTGCCGTCTCTCGCCGGAAACCGTGCGCCTGGTCCGCGCCCCGGGCAAGAGCTATTTCGAAGTGCTCCGCAGCAAATTGAAATGGGGCCAACGCTGATGGAAGGTCCAAAGTCTGGAGTCCAAAGTCCAAAGTCGTGGCCGGCGATCGTTTTGGACCTTGGACTTTGGACCTTGGACCTCCTGCGGCGAAGCCTGACCGCGCAGATCATGCTGGCGATGGCGGCCGGCATAGCGTTCGGCTGGGGGGTGCCCGGCCCGGCGCGCGCCGTCAAGCCGCTGGGCGACGTATTCGTGCGCCTGGTGCTGATGATCGTCGCGCCGCTGATCTTCGCCATGCTGGCGGTCGGCACCGCGCGGTGCGGCGACTTCCGCAAGGTCGGCCGGATGGGCCTGCGCACGGCCGTGTTTTTCCTGGCGGCCACGCTGTTGTCCACGCTGGTCGGCCTGCTGCTGGCCCTGGCGCTGCGCCCGGGACTCGCCGTGCGCCTGGGGAATGTAGGCGCCGCTCCGGCCGAGTTCCTCCGCCGTCCCGATGCCCAGCTTCCGTTCATTCTCCGCCTGGTGCCCAGCAGCGTTGTGGACGCCATGGCCCGGGGCGACATCCTGCAGATCGTGGTCTTCGCGGTCCTGTTCGGGATGGCATTGCTGGCCGCCGGCGATCGCGGCCGCCCCATTTTCGCGTTGCTCGAAAGCCTGGTCGAAGTCCTGTTCCGCCTGACGCGCTACGTCATGTACTTCGCCCCGGTGGGCGTATTCGGGGCCGTGGCGGCCATTGTGGGGACCCAGGGCATCGCGGCGCTGAAGCCCTTCGCGGTTTTCATCGCCGAGGTGGTGGCGGCGCAGGCCCTTATCCTCCTTGTGGTTTTTCCGGTGCTGGGCCGGCTGGGCGGCGTCCCGTTTTTCTCGCTGCTCCGCGCCGTGCGCACGCCCCTGCTCATCGCTTTCTCCATGACCACCAGCATCCCGGCGCTGCCGAAGACCTTCGAGTGCCTGGAAGCATTCGGCATCCGCCGCGAGGTCGCCGCCTTCGTCGTGCCGGCGGGCCTGAGTTTCAGCTTAAACGGTACACATGCCCACCTGGCTTTTTCCGCGCTCTTCCTGGCCCAGGCCTACGCGGTGCCCTTTGACTGGTGGAAGCTCGTTTTGCTGGTGCTGATGATTGGAGTAACCGCGAAAAGCGTTCCCCTGGTGCCGCGCGGCACTCTGCTGGTGCTGGCCTCCACGGTGGCGCCGTTCGGGATCCCGCTGGAAGCCATCGCCATCCTGATCGCCATCGACCAGTTGCCCGACATGGCGCGCACCTTCGTCAACCTTACCGGCCACTGCCTGGCCGCCGCCGTTGTCGATCGCTGGGAGACCATTCACCACAAAGACGCAAAGGACACGAAGTTCACAGAGGTTGCTTCGTGACTCTCTGTGTTCTTTGTGACTCTGTGGTGAGATCCTGCCATTAGGCAAGCAACGTCTGCGCGCGGATGAGTTGCTCCCGGACCCGCACGCCGTTGGGGCAGCGGACCGTGCATCCGGGGCAGGTCTCGCAGCGCACCGATCGCAGCGGCGCGGGCGCCTGCTCGAATTCCAGCCGGGCCTTCCGCATGTTCCCGTAACCCTCCGCATACATCAGGCAGCGCATGAAGTCGGAAACCGGCAATGCTTCCCTGCAGGAGCCTTCGCACCGCTGGCACATCCGGCAATAATACGGGCTGACGCGATCGAGGTGGGCGGCAAGAAGTTGCCGTTCGCCCTCGCTGAGCGCCTCCGAGGCGGTCTTCACGTTGCCTTCGAGATGCTCGAAAGTTGACATGATGACGGGCGAACTGTCGACCTGTTCGTTGCCAAGCACCCACTTGAGGGCCGCGGCGATGATCGCCTGGCGCCTGGCTTGCGTCTCGGGCGATTGCAGCCATGCTTGCCGTTCTTTCGGCACCGACGAAAGGCCGGCCATCAGGGGCTTCATGGCGATAATTCCCATACCGGCTTGATGGGCCTTGGTGATGTTCTCGGTCGTACCCGGCCAGGTAGCGAAGTTGCAGGTCACCATCAGCGCGGTGATGATCTCACGAACCTCCAGCACGCGCGGCAGGACCGCGCCGAAACCGTGCGTGCTCACCACGCAGGTCCTGATCTTGCCCGCTTGCCTGGCGCTGCGCACGCCTTCCAGTAACTCATCGCTGATTTCTTCTGGTTTCTGCTTGGCGATCAGGTACCACATGTCGAGGTAGTCGGTTCCGAAGTCGCGCAACTGGCTATCGAGTTGATCAAGCATCGCCTGGCGTGTCTTCTCGCTCGAACCGCCGGCCAGGACGGCTTGCTTGCGGATGGGTCTGAGGGCTTCACCGACAAGTTTGAAGTCCGTGAGCCCCCGGTTCGGCAGGGAGTTGAAATAGTTGATGCCAAGGTCGGCCGCTTTGCGGATGAGCTTGACATCGCGCGCCTCGGCGCAGCCAAACGCGAGACGGGTCACCTTCAGCCCCGATTTGCCCAGCGGCCCCGGTTTGTTCCAGGCCGGCGCCTGGGTGGACAAGCCCGCCGGCAAGCACAGCGAGGCCGCCAGAAACTCGCGCCGCGATAGATGGTCTGCCATAGCTCCTCCGTGGCCTTCATCTGTTTGCCATTTTACGCTGAAGCCGGTAGGCGGACAAGGTTAGACCGGGTAACGGTACGGTAAAGTAACGGTGTCTTCCGGTCGCAATTCCGCAATGAGGCAGGCAGGAATGCCTATCCTACCGCAAAACAAGGACACCAAGGCTGGGCGCCTTGGTGCCTTTGCTGTTGTGGAGGAAAGCCGTTAGAAGGTGAGCTTCAGGCCGAGGCGGAACTGCCGCTCGCTGATGGCGGCGGTGCTGCCGATCGTCGAGGTCACGGCCATGAAGTTGCTGGTATTGGTGATGGCGCCGGCGGCATCCCGGACCATCGCTGAAACCGAGGCGCCCGGGTTGCTGAAGCGCGGCGTATTGGTGAAGTTGTAACCCTCAAACCTGAACTCCGTCTTCAACCGCTCGGTCAGCTTGAAGTTCTTGAAAAAGCTGATGTCGGGGCGGATGAAGCCCGGGCCGTAAAGCGTGTTGCGGCCGCCGGTGCCGAGCCGGTACACGTTGGACGGCCGGCCCCAGTTGGGGTCGCGGAACGTGCTCACGTCGTAGAACGTGGTGCCCGGTCCGATCTGGCCGAGCTTCTTCGGCGTGCCGACGATGTCGGCCGTTTGGGTGCCGGTGCCCGGCATGTTCAGCGAAACGGTGGAGGCGGTGACCGTGAACGGCATGCCTGTATACATGCTCAGCAGGCCGTTGATTTTCCAGCCGCCGAAGAGGTTATCGAGAATCGGATTCGAGATGTTGAATTTCTGTCCCTTACCGACGGGCAGATCGTACACCCAGGCCTGCACGAACATGTGCCGGCGGTCGTAGCCGGCCGGGGCGCGGTTGCGCCGCAGCATGGCCGGGTGGTTGGTCAGCGGCAAACCCACCCATCCGTTCTCATCGGCGTAGGCGATCGATTTGCTCCACGTATAAGAGGTCTTCAGGTAAAGTCCCTTGTAGCTGCGATTCAAGGTGGCCTGAAGCCCGTTGTAGTTGGCGTCGGCCCAGCCGTCCCACATGCTCATGCCGATGGTGCGGCCCTGGGTCGCATACAGCGGGCGACCGGCGTTGCCGCTGCCGGGCACCAGCGCCGCGTTGATGTCGCGGTCGATCAACTGGTGCACCATGTGGGTCCCCACATAGCCGATGCTGCCGGTCAACTGGACGGGCAACTGCCGCTCGATGGTGAAGTTCCAGGACTGGATGTAGCCGCGGTGCAGCAGGCCGCCCCACGGGCTGCGCGGGCCCATGTCCACGTCCTTGGGCAGGACCAGTTGGCCCTTGCTGACGTCGGGCAGCGGAACATCGGGAATGCCCTTGTCGATGGTATTGAAGTAGTCGTACTGCTCGGACGTCCAATTGGCGGTAATGGTGGCCGGGTACAGGCCGCGCAGGGGACGCGCAAAGGGCAGCGGGTCGGGACTCAGCCCGTACCCGGTGCGGACCACCGTCTTGGTGCCGAGGCGGTAGGCAATGCCGAGGCGCGGGGCAAACAACTTGTGGCTGACGGTGACGCCCGCGTCACCCGGCGTGTTGCCCAGGCCGCCGAAGTAGGCGATGTTGGTGGCCGGGTCCCAGCGCTCGATGCCGCGGTCGCCACGGTTCATCAGCGGATAGTACTCGTAGCGCAGGCCGAGGCTCACGGTCATGTTGCGGGTGGCCTGCCAGCGGTCGCGTACGTACCAACTCAACTGCCACTCCCGGGCCTTCATGTCGAAGAACTGCACGGAGTGACTGTAGGAGCCGACCAGGCCGAGCAACGCCGCTGCGTAGCTATTCGGCGTGCGCGCGGCGCCCCCCTTGATCATCGTCGCGCTTCCCGTGAATTCGATGTAGCCGCGCGGGTTGGCCGTTTCCGGCTGCCAGTGGTTCAGCGCGAAGCGGTTCATGTCGAAGCCCCAGCGGATTTCGTGCCCCCGCTTCACCTTGCTGAAGTTGGCGGTGTAGGTGTAGATGCGGTCGTTGCGGGTGACCGGCGACCAAGTTGGCTGGTATCCCCAGTTGCTGAAGCCGAAGCCGCCGATCGACGGCTGGTCGCCGTACCTCGGATCCTTGGCGAACTTTCCCTGGCCGTTGCTTCCCGGGATCTTCCAGATCTCGCTGTAGTTCTTTCCGTAATTGGGTCCTACCACCTCCTGGTCGAAGCGGCTGTAGCCAAACACGCCGTCCATCAGCAGCGTGGGGCTGAAGGTGTAGTTGAACCCGAACGAAGGCATCTTCACATGGGTCAGCCCGTTGCCCTGCGTGCCCAGCCCGCTGCCGGTCAGCTCCTTGAACGGGAACTTGCCGCTCACGTCCCCATCCATATGGCTGTACTTGCCCCAGATCAGCAGCTTGGCGCTGGCCGTCCAGTTCACCTTCAGGTCGTACTGGTTGCGGTCCAGCTTCCGCATGCCGGAGATGCCATAGTTGCCCGAGAGCCCCCAGGCGGGGTCCAGGACTGCCGCCTGGTTGGGTGCCTCGATCAGCTTCTGGAGGTTGTCAAAGACCGGGTTGAACCGCTCCCTGGGGACGATGTTGTTCGGGAACGGCCTCCGATTGCTGCCGTCCTTGTCGCCAGTCAGCGGGTCGTAGATGGTCGTTAGACCGGCCCACTTGCTGAAATCGCCCCGCCGCATCTCGTCGGGCGGGACCGAGTAGTTGTCGGACACGCCGACGTGTTCCATGGTCCGCTCGAAGCTGAAGAAGTAGAAAAGCTTGTTCTTCTTCACCGCGCCGCCGATAGTGCCGCCGGGCATGTTGCGGATGCTGAGCGGCTTGTCGCGGTACCAGAAGTAGGGGCGCGCGTACAGGTGCTGGTTGTCGTGGTACCAGAACGCGGTGCCGTGGATATCGTTGGTGCCCGACTTCGTAGTGACGGTAATAGCCGCGCCGCCGGCCATCCCCTGCTCGGCATCCAGAGAATTGGTGGCGATGTTGACCGTTTCAATCGACTCGACCGGCGGGTTCAGCAACGTGTGATGCGGCAGCCAGAGGTAGATATTGGTGGCGCCGTCCACGCGCGTGGTATTCGTATTGGGGTTCATCCCGTTGACGTTCGTGCGCAGCGAGCGCGACGGCGTATCGGTGATGTCGTTCTGATACAGAACTGGCGTGGCGCCCGGCACCGTCACCAGCAGTGACTGGTAATTCCGGTAGGCCAGCAGCGGCAGATTGGTCACCGCAGTCGTGCCCAGTTCTGTATGCACGTCGGCCTTGTCGGTGCTCAGCAGCGCCGCTTCGCCCGTCACGCTGATGGTTTCCGCCAGTGCCCCGACTTCCAGCTTCACGTCAATACGGCCGACGACGTTAATGATCACTTCCGCGCTCGTCTGGCTGAACGTTTTGAATCCGCTCGCCGTCACCTTCAGGGAGTAGGTGCCCGGCGGGATACTGACGATGGAGTAGCGGCCACCCTCGTCGGTCGTGGTTTCGCGGGTTAATCCCGTCTGGTTATTGGTGATGGTGACAGTTGCTTTTGGCACTACCGCGCCGGTCTGGTCAGTGACCGTGCCGACCAGCGAGCCGTATAGTACCTGCGCGTTCAGGCGCGGTACGGAAACGGACAGAAACAGCGCCATGGCCACGAGACACAGCACAACGCGAATCAGTCTCGGCGACATAACCTCCCCCTCCTTGTTGCTTGCTAGTTGTAGGGAAACAGTGTGGCCTGCAAATGATGCAGGCAGCGGGCCCCTGCCCGGATTGAGCCCTTGGATCTCACCCCCAAGCGAGACCACCTCCTGAGCGTGCTTCTACCCCCGCTGCACACCGCTGTCAAGCGTTTTCTTTGTGACCCGTCCCTCGTGCTTTTGTGGTGAGGGTTATAGCGGGCGGAACATCTGCGGGTCGCCCGTGGGGCGGGGAAGATCGAAGTAGTGATCGATCCGGAAACTGTGCCAGTAGCCGATCCAGCGCGGGTCCTTTTCCAGGAAAGCACCCAGGCGGGCGACCATTTGTTTGTGCTGTGCCGCGTACTCCGGGTCGGTGGCCAGATTCTCGGCGTCCACCGCGTTCAGGTCGTATAGCTCATCGATGTCGGAAGACAGGTTGTAGGTGTAAAGGAAATGGCGGCCGTCGCGGCCGCGGGCCTGGGTGCCGCAGGCGAAGTTGACCCCCGTGTGCCAGCCGCATTCGAACAGCAAGTCGCGGTCCTCGACCGGCGGCTTCCCTTGCAGATGCGGGAGCAGGGACCTCCCGTCCAGCCGTTCCTCCGGCTCGATTCCTGTCACCGCCAGCAGGGTGGGCGCGATATCCAGGTGGCAAACCGGCTGATCGACGGTGTGCGGCCGCAGGCCCCAGCTTGCCGGCGGCTTGACGACCAGCGGGACCCGCAACACGTCGGGAAACAGGTACACACCTTTATCTACGACCGCCCGCCGCCCGTTCATCTCCCCATGGTCGGCGGTGAAAACAATCAGCGATTCGTCATAGAGGCCGCGTTCCTTGAGCGCCCCGATGAACGTGCCGATGGCGCGGTCCACCACCTCCATCTGCAGGGCATTCGCCACGCGGTAATCCCGGACAGTTTCCGGATCGTAAAGGCCCCAGGCCTTGCGGTAGAAGTCGTAGATCTTGGGCTCGCCCGGCGCAGGCCGCCAGTCGCGCGCGCGCACTTTTTCGTAGCTCTCAGGCAGGGCGAAGGCGGCGCGTAACTGCTTCTGGCGCTGCTCGAAGCCGGCCGGGATGCTGAATGGCTGGTGGGGATCGAAGAAGTCAATCTGGAGATAGATGGGCTCGGCCGAGTGAATTTCGGATTTCGGATTGCGGATTGCGGATTGCGAGCCAAGGGCCGCGTCGAGCTTGTCGATGGCGCGGCGGGCGAGGTGATGGCTGTACTGCGCCTCGATCGGGAACGGCTTGCCGTCGGCCTGCTCGATCCAGCCGCCGAGGCTGGCATAGGGAGTGCGGCGGTCCTGCTGCATTCCTCGGATTTCCTGGCGATAGCGCTGCGGCTGGACGCCCAGGAGGCGCAGGTCGGCCAGGTACAACTCATCGTCGTGGATGGGCGGCGCCCAACGGTCCCAGGCATTGTCGTTCTCGTCGAAGGCGTCCATGAACTTCTGCGTGCCCAGGTGCCCCTTGCCCACGTGCTTGGTCTTGTAGCCGGTGGCTTTCAGATATTCCTGAAAGATGACGTCGCCGGGCCGCAGGATGGTCTCGTGGCCGTCATGGGCGCGCTCGCCGTTGGCCGTGATGTAGGTGTAGCGGCCGGTGGCCAGGGCCGCGCGGGCCGGCGCGCAGAGCGGGCTGGCGCAGAAAGCATTGTGAAACGCCGTGCTGGCGGCAGCCAGTGACCGGATGGCGGGCAGGTCCATCTCGCGCCACAGCGACCGGGACGGGTGCCAGTGGTCCGGCGACACCATGTCGATGGTGATCAGAAAAATGTTCGGCCGCTTATCAGTGGCACGGGTGCGGAAGGGGTGCGTGCCGGCCTTGCGGTTAATGAAGCGCAATCCGGCCGGCGCTTCCTGCGCCTCGATCCGTCGCGCGATTTGGGATGCCAGAGCGGACGCACCCGCCAGCCCGAGAAAGTCTCTGCGGTTCATGGCCTTAAATCTAACCACCAAGACACGAAGACACCAAGACCTTTGTGTCTTGGTGCCTTGGTGGTTCCCGAGACTAGAACGTGAAGCGGAGCATCAGGCGCACCGAGCGGCGGTTGTCGATGTTCTCCTGCCGGTAGCTCTGCCAGACGCGCCCGAAATCGGGGTTCGGCGAGAACACCTTGATGGGCAGCAGCTTGCCCGTCTTCTGATCCACCTCGATGCTGAAGCTGCCCAGCCAGGCCATCAGGTAATCGGTGGGGGACAGCAGCGGGTGGTTGAAGAGGTTGTCAAAGACGGCGCCGAGGTTGGCCCTCAGCCGCTCGGTCACCCGGAAGTTCTTGCGGACCGAAAGGTTGGCGGCCCAGGTGCCGGGACCATCGAGGATGTTGCGCTTGGCAACCTGGGGATTGTCCAGCACGTCGGCGCCAACCGTGGGAAGGCCAAAGGCAGCGGTGTTCCAGATTTTGTCGCCGCTGACTCCCTTCTTCCAATCACCGACCACCAGCGGCCGGTAAGAGTTGCCGCTGTCGCCGAAGCCGCCGACGGCGTCGGTGAACTCGGTGGCCATGTTGCCGGGATACACGCCGTTGCCGCTGCAGTTGTCGCATTGCCAGTAAGGCGTGAAGCCGGTGCCGCTCTTGGCGAACATCTGCGAGCTGAGCTGCCAGCCGCCGGCCATATGGTCGAGCCACTTCGGCATTTTGGCGCCGAACTGCCGGCCTCGACCGAACGGCAGGTCGTAGGTACCGTAGGCCACGAAGCGGTGGCGCGAGATGTAGGCATCGCGCGCGTAGTCGTTGTGCGGCTTCCATTGGTTGTAGAGCGTGCCGCCCAGGCTCGAATTGCCGGTGTCCAAACCGTCGGCCTTCTGGCTGAGCAGCGTGTAAACGGCGTTGAACATCAGTCCCTTGGCATAGCGCCGGTTCAACTCGAGCTGCATGGCGTGCGAGCGGCCGGTGCCGAAGTTCTCGTAGCTGCCCATGTAGGAATTCAGCAGTGGAAACGGCAGGCGGGCGCGATCGGCGGCGGAGATGCCACAGTCGCCGTTGTTGAGCGGGTCGCAGGGCGTGACGCCGTCGCCGTAGACCGTAGTGCCGAAGGGGATGTCGTTCGGCGCCAGCGCGTTCAGGTCGCGCCCGGCGATCAGGCCGCTCATCCGCGTCCCCAGGTAGGAGGCGCGCACTCCCATGTTCTTGCCGATCTCCCGCTCCACGGTGATGTTGTACTGGTCGATGCGCGGCGACTGGATGTCCATGGGGATGACGTTGACCGCGCCGGG
>JAPKYU010000333.1 GCA_026394175.1 Acidobacteriota bacterium
GCGATCACGTCCAGCCCGTCGCGCCACGCTTCTCCCACCCGCACCGTCGGCCACACGTTGCCGTCGGAGAAGATGGTGTGCATGTGGAAGTCGGCTTTCAGCGTTTTGTAGCCGGGGATGTCAGGGACGGGCAGCGGCGTCCGCGTCTGCTGCGCGGCCGCCAGTGAGCACAGGAACAAAGCGAGGAGGAAAGCAGTTTTCAGGTTCTTCATGGCGGCTGGAATTTAACCACGAAGACCGCAGGGCGCGCAAACAAGAAAGCCCACCCGGCCGCTGGGGCCGGGTGGGCGAGTGGCATAGGCTTTAGCCTGTGCCCCCTAGAATTCGTACCGGAGCACTATCTGAACGTTCCGCTCGCTGGTCTTGCTGGTCACCTTGCCGAACGTGGTACTCCTCGGGTTGTAGTCGGCGCCGCTCCAGTTCGGGTGGTTGATGAAGTTGAAGGTCTCGAACCGGAACTGGACCTTCTGCCCCTTCTCGGTGATGGTGAAGTCCTTGAAAAGGGCCAGGTTCCAGTTCTGGAAGCCGGGGTTGCAGCAGTACATCTGCTTGCCCACGGTCTTGGAGAAGGTGCCCGCGGCCGGCTCGGTGAACAGCGCCGAGCCGTCGGCGGCCTTCACGTTGATCCAGTAGTTGCTGTCGGCGGCGCCCATCGAGAATTGACGCGCGCCGCGGTCCATGATCGGATTGCCTTTCGCTTCCCATGGCTGGGCGTCCGATGAACCGATGCCGGCGTAGTCGCTCGTGTAGCCGATGCTGAACGGCCCGCCGGTCTGGAACTGGGTGATGCCGCTGAACTGCCACCCGCCAGCCAGCTTGTTGACCAGCTTGGTCCCGCTGCGCAGGAAGGGCAACTGGTAGGTGTAGTTGATGACCATCATGTGGGGCGTGTGGTTGTCGAAGTAGCCCCAGTAGTTCTTGTAAACGGAATAGAAGCGGTCGCGGCGTGAAGAGCCGTTGTCGTAAGCCGCCGAGCGCGTGTAGGCAACGCCGAACTGCAAGCCCTTCGAGAAGCGGCGGCTCACCTCGATCTGCAGGCCGTCATACTTGGAGCGCGCCGCCGTCTCGGACATGGGGATGTTGGCGAAGCCCTTGTACGGCCGCAGGTAGTCGGTGTTGAGGCCGCTGTTGGCCGGGTTCTTGAGCGTGCCGACCGGAAGCTGGTTGAGGTTCCGCTCGCGCTCCAGGTGCAGGCCCACGCGCCCCACGTAACCGACGGTGACCGTGGTGCCGAACCCGATCTCGCGCTGTACGGTGAAATTCCAGTTCCAGGCGGTGGGGATCTTGAACACCGGGTCCGAGGTCATGAAGAACAGCGGGAACGAGGCGCTGGCGGTCCCGCCCGGCCTGTCCGCCAGGCCGTTGGACACCGACACCATCGGCTGTAACGGCGGGTTGCCGCCCAGGAAGATGTTGTCGCTGACAGCGGGGCGCGCCGTGAACTGGCCGCCCCCCGCGCGCACCACCGTTTTCGTGTTCAGCGAATAGGCGACACCCACGCGCGGCTGGAAGTTTAGCCATTGCCGCTGGCCCCAATAGTTGGCGTCGGAGCCGCTCCACAACCGGTCGAAGGCCCCGCTGTCGGCCAGCGCGATCCGGCCCTTGGCCGCTTTGGGCCAGCCCTTGCCGGGGAAGAACACACCGTTGTACAGATCGCCGACGCCGGGACTGATAAACCCAGTCCTCGGATCCTGTTGCACGGCCTTCTTCGGGTCGTAGCGGTTGGGATCGAAGACCGCGATGTTGCCCCAGAGGCTGTAGTAGTAAGGCGTCTGCACGGTGTGGCGCAGGCCGAACTCCAGGCGCAGCTTGTTGGTGGCCTTCCAGGAATCCTGGACGAACCACTCGAACATCTGGGCGCGATAGGGCGTGGAGGCGCGCTGGCCGATCTCGGCGTAGGTGTCGAACAGGCCCAGGGCCGCGTTGGAGATGGCGGTGCCCGTGGCGTTGGCGCGGCCATCGGTGAACACGAACCGGCCGTTCTGGTTCGTGGACCCGCCCGGCACGCCCGAGACGTTGATCTGGTCGAAGTCGTTCTGCCCCGACCGCTCAAACAGTACGCCCAGTTTCAGCGTGTGCGAGCCGCGTGTCTTGCTAATGTTGTCGGAAAAGACGTAGATGGGGCCCGTCGAGCTGGACGGATACGGGCTGCCCTGCAAGATGTTGAAGTTCGACATCTCGACCGTCGGGATCTTGTTGTAGATCTCCTTTTTCTCGGGGAAGATGTACGGGTAGTTGATGCCGTACTTGGTCCGGTCCCAGCGCTGCCCCTCCTGCAGGATGCCGATGAACACCCGGTCCACGCTGGCCGAGGCGTTGAACTCGTTCACCATCGTGGGGCTGATGGTCCAAATGTAATTCAGCGAGGTGGTCTTGTTGGGGCGGCTCCAGGTGGTGACGGCGCGATCCGTGTTGTCGCGGAAGGCGTCGATGGAGTGCAGCATGAAGTTCTGCCCGCGGAACCGGAAGTTGTGTTTGGCGCCCGGGATGAAGTCGATCGAGATGGTGTCCTTGCGGATGTCCTCGGGTTGTGGGCGAGTCTGGATGAAGTTGTTCCGTCCGGCGAGATCGATGCCCGGCCGTGCGTTGGGCGCCGGCAGCGCGTTGATGAACGCCATGCCGTTTGTGCTCCAGCGCGCCTGCGGGATGATTCCGCCCGCGAACACGGCGCCGGTCTGCTGCGGATCGTTGATCGCCGTCTTATTCTGGTAGTACGGGCTGGCCCGATCGATCAGCTCCGAGAAGTTGCCCTGGCGCATCAGGTTGGTGGGCACGATGATGATGGCCGTGCTCTCGCGCCGGCGCCGGATGAACTCCTGGCTCCAGAGGAAGAACAGCTTGTTGCGGTCCTTGTTGAGCTTGCCCGGGATGTAGACCGGCCCGCTCAAGTTGTAGCCGAACTGGTTGAACTTGTCGGCCGGCCGCTTGGCGCCGGCCTTGTTGTTGGACCAGCTATTGGCGTTGAGCTCCGTATTACGGAAATATTCGAACACTCTGGCGTGGAAATCGCGGCTGCCGCTGCGGGTGACGAAGCGGATCTGGCCGCCGCCGGCCCGCCCGTATTCGGCGTTGTAATTCGCCGTCAGGATCTGGATTTCCTGCAGCGAATCGACGTCGACGACGCCGATCGAGGTGCCGTTCGCGCGGGTGCGGATGGCGGGGGCGCCGTCGATGGCGATCAGGTTGTCCTGGTCGCGCCCGCCGTTGATTCGCAGGCCGCTGGACAGGCCGTAGCTGAATCCCGCCAGCGTGCCGCCTTGCACCCCCGGCTTCAACTGCGCCAGGAAGAACGGGTTGCGTCCGTTCAGCATCATGTTCTCGATCTGCTTGCCGTCAACGAGCTTGCCCACCGTTGCCGTTTCCGACTGCAGCATGACGGCCTCGGCCGTCACACTCACGGTTTCGGCCACGGCGCCGACCTGCAACT
>JAPKYU010000187.1 GCA_026394175.1 Acidobacteriota bacterium
AGAGGACGAAACCATGAAACACACCCTCGCAATTCTCGCCGCCCTGCTGCTGGCCGGCAGCGCATCCGCGGAGGTTCCCTACCCGGCTGCGCTCGATGCGGCGGCGGTCGCCGAAACGCGGATTGCCGACATCGACCGCGAGGCGCTGGTGCTTGGCAACGGCGACCTCATCGGGCTGCTCTGGCAGCGCGGCGGCACGCTTTGCATCCGCGTCGCGAAGAACGACATCTGGGACGCCCGCGTTGACACTTCGCAGGATGTGCCGCTGATGAAGGTGGACGTGCCGAATAACAAGTGGTCGGGCGGCGGCTATCCGCCGAGTTGGAAGAAGCCTTATCCGCAGCCGCGCTGCGCCGCCATCGTAAGAATCGGCTCGACCACGGGCGAGGTCGGGGACTGGCAATGCATCCGCTCGGGCGGCATGACGAACGAATGGCTGCGGCGGGACGACGTTGGTGTCATGGCCATCTCCGGTGCGGCGGGGGCCTCGGCTGGCTACCGATGGAGCATTGATCCGGCACAGGCTGCTTCACTCACGGCGCTCAAGTTGCGACTCTCCGGGACTCCCGGTGCGCGGTATTACGTGAATGTACTCGCCGCCACGAGCAAACAGCCGGTGGCAAGCGGCTGGAAGGATTCGCCGAACGCGGAACAGGAGGTTGTGTTCCCGATTCCGCCGGAGAGCCAGGTGACCGCCGTTGAGTTGTTCGTGATGACGAAGGACGGCGCGCGCGTTGAGAACCGGGTTCGCCGGATTGCCTTCGAGGGCGGCAAAGAGCCGCTGGTGATCGCGCCGGCCATGTCGGATCAGGGCATCAAAGCCGCACGGCTCGACCTGCGGCGCGCGGCGGCGACGGTGGATGACACCGCGGTGCGGGCGCTGGCGGACCGGAACGTGCTGCTGATCGAGTCCGACCGGGAGGTCGCGCTGGAGGAGATCCGGACAAAGGACATCCCCGCCGCCGAACCGGGCGAGACCGGCGGCGTGAAGTGGCTGCACGTGAAACTGCCGGGCGATCCGGACTATCCCGGCATGGAGTACGCCCTCGCCGTCGCCGCAAACGGGACGCGAAAGGCCGTGTCGCTCGTGACCTCGTTCGAGACGAAGGAGAACGTGCGCGACGCGGCCGTCCGCCTGGCGCGGGAGACGGCGGCGGACGCGGCGGCCCTGGTGGCGCGCCACGAGCAGGAATGGTCGCGTTACTGGTCGGCCAGCGGCGTTGCGCTCGACGACCCGGACTTTCAGACCTGGTGGTATCGGATGGTCTACTACCTGCGCTGCTTTGTGAGGCCGGGCGCGATGCCGGTGGGCCTGTTCGCCGGCCTGGCGAGCAACAGCACGCCGTGGCACGGCGATTACCACCACAATTACAACGCGTGGCAGCCATACTGGACGCCGCTCATCCTCAATCACCCCGACCTGACCGATCCGTGGGTGCGTTACATGAACCAGATGCTCCCGCGCCTGCGCTGGCTCGCGAAGACCACCTACGATTGCGAGGGCGCGTGCGTCGGCATCTCCACGTTCGCCTTCGAGCCGGACCCGGCCGTCTGCAAGAGCGTGAACCGCCGCCAGATCGCGATCCCGCCTTTCGGTTACACCCTCGGCATGGCTGGCATGTCCGCGCAGGTCCTCTGGCTGACTCACCTCTACCGGCCCGACAGGAAGTATCTCGAGGAAATGATCTATCCGGTCCTGCGCGAAGTCGCGCTCTTCTACTGCTCGTTCGCCGAGAAATGCCCGCGCGACGCGCAGGGCAAGGCGAAGTTCGGCCCGAGTTACAGCCCGGAACACGGCAAGTTCGGGGTCGAGAACGTGCCGTTCGACATCGCCTACGCCCGCTACACCCTGAGCGCCGCTGTCGCCGCCGCCGGCGAACTCGGACGCGACGGCGAAACGGCCGCACGCTTCCGCAAAGCCCTCGATCTGCTGCCGCCCTACCCCACCGCGCCGGACGACGGCGGCCGGCCGGTGGTCGTGGACTGGACCGGCTGCAAGTTCGGCGAGATCAAGACGCACAACATCACCGTGCCCGTCGTGCCGGTGTTTCCCGCCGACCAGGTGACGTGGTTCTCGCCGGAGCCGGAAAAGGAACTGTTCCGCAACACCATCCGCCAGACGCACCACCGCGGCTGCAATTCCACCGTGATGTTCAGCGTGGCCAAGGCCCGGTTTTCGATGCTCGATGCGCTCGACGACGCGCGCAACTACTACAAGCCCCTGGTCCAGCCCAACGGCATGTTCCACTGGCTGATGCACGGGTACTACCTGAGCGAAAGCGTCTGCCTCGCCGCCATGATCTCCGAGTTCCTCGTGCAGAGCGCGGACAACACCATCCGCGTCTTCCCCTGCTGGCCGAAGGAGAAAGACGCCAAGTTCAGCAACCTCCGCGCCCAAGGCGGCTTCCTCGTCACCGCCGAACAAAAGGCCGGCAAAGTCGTGAAACTGGAAATCACGTCCACCGTCGGCGGAAAACTGCGGCTGCTCGACCCGCGAACCGGCAAGATCGTCGAGCGTGAAACGCGGCCTGACGAAAGATTGGCGATCATCCCATGAAACACATCCTCACGCTTACGGCCCTGCTGCTGGCTCCGCTGGCCGCCTGCCACGCCGCCGAGGAACCTGCTCGGCAGCGCCTGGGCCTTCCCGTTACAGAGGGCCGCTGGCTGCGCCCGGCCGGCGACGGCCCCGCCCTGCCGGCCTGGGGCCATGCCGATGGCCTGCGCGTCGGCCTTGCACCGATCCCCGGCCCGCGCGGTCTGCTACGCATCTACGCCCCGTATCTTGGCCAAGCCGAAGGCCGCGTCATTAACTACATCGCCGTGGAACCTGTTTCGGAAGGCACAAAGCACCGGGGTTACTCCGAACTTGAGAAGAGCGGCCTCGATGGCATATCGGGCAAACGATTCTGGAGCGCCGACGCCCCCGCCGACGCGACGCCCCGCGATCCCGCCCGGCCGTCGCGCGGCCGGATCGTGCGCGAGGGCGAGGTCGAGATGCTGCGGGTCTTTGTGTTCGTCGAGCCGTTCGAAAACGGGGCTCGGCCGTACCTGCAGTTGACCTTCCGCTCCGACCGGCCGCACGAAGTGGGCCTTGCCGTGTTCGCCCAGGCGAAGTCGCAGCCGATGAGCGCCTGCGTCCTGACCGCTACCATGGGCAATTACGCCCGCCTGCGCCGCCTGCACCTGGCTCGCCGCACAGTCGCCCCAAGCGACCTGTGGCCCGAGTTCGACGGCAACGGTTTTGCGCCGCACGCCCGTTTTGGGTTACCTGACCTCGTGCGTACGCCCGAGGGCCACGTGCTGGCAGCCGCCACGTCCGACGAGGCGCAACCCGACCAGACCAAGACGCCGCCCGGCTGGAAGTACCAGGGCCGTCCCGCCACGCAGTACTGGCGGTGCGAAACGCCGGGGCCGCAACTGGCCGTCCAGGTCAACGGCCGCAAGGTTTACTGGGGCGGTTCATCGCCGATTCCGGGCGGCACGGCATACGAGAACTTCGAGATGTTCGCCCCGTTCAGCGAGGGGCAGGAGTTCTGGTTCGGCGTGACGCCCGAGACGCCGAAGGAACTGGGGCTGGCGGCGCCGGCGCGGAAGTAGGCGCCTTTCCGGGCGGTGCGAATAGCGCCGGCAGCCTTTGTGTGAAAGCAGAACCAGGGCGGCAGACGGCCGCCGCGTGTGTGGCCATGCGTTCCCGACCGGCAGCTCTGGGGCGGGACCATCGGCATGCGCGAATACACATACATAAGTTATGGTGGGCGATACTGGACTTGAACCAGTGACCTCCTGCGTGTCGAGCAGGCGCTCCAGCCAGTCTGAGCCAATCGCCCCTTGAGCCAACAGCGGCTGTAGTAGAATACCCAGCCCCGCCGAACTGTCAATCCCAATTCACTTTGCTCTGATTATTTTGACTTTGCCCAAAACGCAGGGTATATTATTCGGGTTGGTGGTGCGCGCTTGCAGTATATTGGATCTTTCAAGGCACAGGGGGACCTCATTTCTGGCCGGTTTCGCAAGGTTTCTTGATAGCATGGCAATCATCAACATAAGTCGTCGACGAGTATTTCCCCTGCACGTGCAGGGGAATCTTCTAGGGCAGTTCACGTTCAGGGGCGGAAGCAGAGTCAGGTCCTGCCATTTTAAGGAGCGAGTCATGTTTAGCCGGAACATGATCAGTCCGCTGGGGCTGCTGATTGCCGCCATGGCGAGCATGGTGCTGGTTGCGCCGGCGATGGCCACGGAGTACACGTGGCAGGGGTTCGGCAACGCCTGGGATGTCAACACCAACTGGAACCCCGCCACCGGCTACCCCGGAACAGGCGGTGCGGTGGGCGACATCGCCAGGTTCAGTTCCCTCGGTGAGGCCCAGAGTCTCGTGGACCTCGGCGCTTCGGGCGACCTCGCGGTGGACTTCCTCTACCTGCAAGGGGCCACGCAGAACTACACTATCGGCAGCACGGCCGCCTCTACGCTGACCATCAACACGAAGGCGACCCAGGACGGCAGCAACTCGTTCATCACGTGCAAGGTCGCCACCGGCAGCCTGACCGACCTGCAACTCGATACCCTGTCGGGTACGCTGACCATCAGCGGCGACGTCAGCGGCCCGAATGGCCTCAAGAAGACCGGCACGGGCACGCTCGTCCTGAGCGGCAACAACTCGTACGCCGGGCTGACAACCATCACCGGCGGCACGCTGAAGCTCGGGTCCGCCACGGCCCTGGGCTCGGCGGCGGGCGCGATCACGGTGCCGGCCGGCAGCGCGCTCGACCTCGGCGGCTCTACGCTGACCACGCCCGGCGCACTGACCATCGCCGGAACGGGCGTCGGCGGGACGGGCGCGCTCCTGAACACCGAGGCGGCCGCCACCTACAACGCGACCGTCACGATCGGCACCGGCGGCGCCACTATCGGAGGCACGGGCGACATCACGATCGTTCCGGCCCTGGTAGGCACCACCGCCCTGACGAAGGTCGGCTCCAACACGCTCTTCCTCGAGACCACCAGCCTCCGGACCGGCGCGGTTACGATCAGCGGCGGCGCGATCCAACTGGATGCCAGCGAGGCCCTCGGCAAAGTGACCGTCAACGTGAACGGCGGCGCGCTCAACATCAACCACAGCGTCACCCTGGGGAACGCCAGCAACCGCTTCGTCAATCTCAATAACGGCGGCACCCTTCGGGCGATGGAGACGCAGACGGTGAACGTCGCGAGCAAACTTACGGTCGGCAGTACCCCCAATACTACGGTCACTTTCAAGGCCGATGCGGGCGCGACCCTGGTCCTTAGCCAAGGCGGCGGTGGCAGCCGCATGACCGGCGGCGTCGCCGGCGGCAAACTGAACATCGAGGGGCCGGGCACGGTCCAGATCGGCGATACCGGAACGACCCGCACCGTCGATGTCAAAGGCGACTGGTACCTTAAGCCCGGGAGCACGTTGAGGATTAGA
>JAPKYU010000591.1 GCA_026394175.1 Acidobacteriota bacterium
GATTTCTACATTGCGCTGGGCGATGACTTCAGCATCGATCCGCTCTACAACCGCGGCCGTCTGAACGCAGAAGCGGTCGCACAGATCTATATCAACCCGCGCCGCTTCCTGGGATTGGTGGGCAGTTCGTCCCCGCTTTTCCTGGTCAACGGCAATCACGAACAGGCTGCGGCATACCTGCTGGATGGCACGCCGAACAGCCCGCCTGTCCTGGCCGGCAAAGCCCGCAATCTGTACTACCCGCAGCCAGCTCCCGACAGCTTCTACACAGGGGACAGGGAGCCGGTGGAATTCGTGGGCCTGCTTCATGACTACTACGCCTGGACGTGGGGCGACGCCCTGTTTGTCACTATCGACCCCTACTGGCACTCCCCTGTTCAAATCGACGCCGGTCTCGGTGGCGGCCAAGGCGGTCGCGGCAGCCCAGGCGGTGCCGACCAAGCCGGTCGCGAGCGGGGCGGTCGCAAGGGTGCCAGTCCGGGTCAAGGCGGTCGCAAGCAAGGTGGCCGCCAAGGCTGCGGTGGCCAAGGCGGTAACAGGAATCGCGACTGGTGGGGAATCACCATGGGGGATGCCCAATACCAGTGGCTCAAGAAGACTCTCGAGCAAAGCAGGGCCAAATATAAGTTCGTTTTTGCACACCATGTGCTCGGCACCGGCCGTGGCGGCACCGAAATGGCAGACCTTTACGAATGGGGCGGCAAAAACAGGGCAGGCGAGTGGGAATTCGACAAGAAGCGCCCCGGGTGGGAGCTGCCCGTTCATCAGTTGATGGTTAAGAATGGCGTCACCATCTTCTTCCAGGGACACGATCATCTTTTTGCCCGCCAGCAGCGCGACGGCGTGGTGTACCAGGAGGCTCCCAACCCAGCGGACCAAGGCTACAGTGTTTACAACCGCGATGCATATACCTCGGGCGATATCTTGCCGAACTCCGGCCATCTTCGCGTCACGGTGTCTCCGGCCAACGTAAAGGTGGACTATGTTCGCTCGTATCTGCCGCAGGACGAGACGCCGGATTGCAAGAATGGACAGGTCGCCTTTTCCTATACCATCACTGGAACTCGCAAATGAAGACGATCATCGCACTGTTTTTCGTCCTCCTGCTGAGTGCTCTCGTGCTGTGGCCCCAGACAGGCTCCACAGTGAATTTCGCCGGCAAGGAACTCCTGGGCCGTCCCACCAACAACTCGGTCACGGTAAATGTAGCGGCGGATAAAGACCTTGAAGTCTACTTCGAGTACGGCACCGCATCCGGTTCCTACACCGCAAAGACGGAGACGAAGCGATTCACCGGCGGAACGCCTTTCGAGGTGGTCATCGACAAGCTCCAGGCCAACACACGGTATTACTACCGAATGCAGTACCGCGAACCGGGCGCAGCCGCCTTCGCCGCGGGCAACGAGCACACTTTCCAGACGCAGCGACCGCGCGGGTCGAGCTTCACCTTCGCGGTGCAGTTCGATCCGCACATGGACGAGAACTCCGATCCCGAGGTATACAGGCTGACGCTCGCAAGTGAGTTGTCGGACAAACCCGACTTCCTGATCGACCTGGGGGATACGATGATGTCCGACAAGCTGCCCAAGCCGATCACCTACGACGCGGCGCTCGGGCGGCACCAATTGCTGCGCTCCTACTACGACCTCGTCGGCCACTCGACGCCGCTGTTCCTGGTGCTTGGCAATCACGAAGGGGAGTGGGGCAACCAACTCAGAGGGACCGCGGAGGAACTTCCCATCTGGGCTACCAGGCTGCGCAAGCTCTACTTCCCAAACCCGGCCCCCGACGGCTTTTTCGCCGGCAGTTCAAGGGATGAACCGTTTGTGGGCGTGCGCCACAACTACTACGCATGGGAATGGGGCGACGCGCTTTTCGTCGTGCTGGATCCCTACTGGTACACACCGATGAGGCCGGAGGCGAGCGGCGACTGGTCGTTGACGCTGGGCCGCGAACAATACGAGTGGCTGAAGAAGACGCTCGAGTCCAGCACGGCCACATTCAAATTCGTCTTCGCGCACAACCTGGTGGGCGGCAAAGACATGGACGGGAAGATGCGCGGTGGCATCGAGGTGGCCAAATACCTGGAGTGGGGCGGCTACAACCTGGACGACACCTGGGGCTTCGATCAGGCCCGTC
>JAPKYU010000329.1 GCA_026394175.1 Acidobacteriota bacterium
CCGCCTGGTTGTCGAACACCCACTGCTCGTAACTCCAGAAGGGGGCATCGCCGTACCGCTTGTAGATACAGCGGCCCAATAGGGCGGCGGGCATGGCCCAGGGATGAATCTGGGGTAGCGGGAAATTCTTGAAGACCAGCCGAACTCGGCCGTCGTACTGGGGCATGATCTCGCTGTGGAGCACCCCGGACATGCTTTTGCAGAAGCTGCACTGCAGGTCGCTGAATTCGACAATCACCACCGGCGCCAGCGGCGAACCCAGGCCGGGCGATTCCGACAGTTGCATCTTGGCGCGCACGGCGGCAAGCGGATCGCTGCTGAGAACGAAGGGCGGCCCCGGCAGCAGGTACTGGCCGTCGAGCGTGACCAGGTACAGCGCCTCATGCTTTTTGCCCTGCGAGATTACCACTACCGTGGTTTGCAGCAGACCGGGAATCGCCGAGGGCCGGTAGGGGCCGATGGTGACTGTCACCTCCTGCGGCCAGCCGTACTGGCGCCGAAGAAAACGCTCCACAGTCGCGGGGTCGGGCCCGCTGCCCGCCTTCTTCTCCTGCGCCAGTGCGCAGCCGGCGGGAAGGACCAACGCGGCCAGAACGGCCAGGTACACGACGCCTCTCATGATCCTCCTCATGCGTTCAACGGTAAAAGGCTGCAGGCTACAGGCCACAGGCTACAGGAGCGGCGTTGGACGGCCGCAGCTTCTCCTGCAGCCTGTAGCCTGCAGCCTTCTACTTGTTTTGCTGCTTCCAGCGGCGCGCGTCGCTGACCGCGCGCTCGGCGATCTTGGTGGCCAGGTTGCCGGCCACGGGGTCCATGCTGGGGGCCTGCTCGGATTGGCTGAGCGTGTCGCGGGCCACCTGTTGGTCGAAGGGCTGAACCAGCGTCAGCCGGTACTCGGCGCGAATGCTCTGCGTCGGCTCCACCGAGCCGCCCCGGCCCGTGGCGCGGCCCAGCAGGCCGCCGAGTTTCGGCATGGTGGTTTTGGCCTCAGCCACGTCGTCGTAGAGCAGGAACTGGCATTTCTTGTCGGCGGCCTCTTTCTCGATGGCGGCGGGATCGCGCGCCTCAATCGGGACGCCTTGAAAGCCCTGCGCGTTGCCGATCTGCTCGATGATCTGCGAGGTCAGCCTGTCGGGCGGGGCTTTGCCGGACTTGTCGGTGGTGACCACGCCGATGAGTATGACGCCGCGACGGCCCGCCCCCCCGCTGCCCACCTCGCCCACCGCGTAGGGCGTCGGGATCGGGGTCTGGGCCGGTTGCTCCTGCTGCTGGCGGGCCTGCTGTTCGCGCGCGCGCTTCATGGCCTCGGCCATTTGCGCCTGCATGCCGCCGGCCATCATGGGACCCATGCCGCAGGTGTACACTTCCTGGGCGGAGGCCGCCTGTTTGGCCCCGGCCGGCGGCGCAAACAGGGAGGCATCGAGCGTTTGCGTGGACAGCTCTTTCACCTCCATGGTCATGCTGTGCCGCTGCCCGTTCACCGTGGTGGTGAAAGTCTGCTTCACCGGCAGTCCCATGGCCGCCGTCGCGCCCCGGTTGACCACCTCGTACGTGTCGCGGCAGCCTCCCGCCTGCGGAGATGCGGGCGGCTCCCCGAACTTGTGGCAGTCCGGGCTGACGCCGGCCACGTTGATCACCCACATGTCCATGTCCATTTCGGTTTGTCCGGACATGCACGCGCCCGGCCCGGCCTCCAGCCTGGTCTTGAGGAGCAAGTGGCGCGCCTGCTGCCCCAGCATGGTCTGGCGCTCGCCGGTGTCGCGCACCTCGTTGATGACTTTGACGACGCCTCCTTTGCGCGCCGGCCCGGCGCCGGATGCGGCCTCGGGCGCGCGGCCCTCCGGCCCGGCCGTCGAGTACACACCGCATTTGGCGTTCACGACTGTTGTCTGCCTGGTCGCGCAGTTGGTGATGGTCGAGATCTGGGTCCCCATTCCGGGGATGGTCATGTCCCGGCGCTCCAACTGCCCCTTGACGTACACCGTGGTGCTGAGCGACGGCATTCCGGGGCCCGTCTGCATTTCCATGGTGTATTTCACGTCGGCTGCCGCCGCCACGCACATCAGGCAAACGAGAGCCACGACGACCGCTTGATGCCTTATCACGGTGGTACCTCCTCTCCAGGGCCGACAACTACATGGTAGAACGGCGGGTGCGGTTCTGAAAAGCAGTTTAGAAGCGATTGCGGCTCCCCAGCGGCCGCCCCTTCAGGTTGCTCGACGTTCCGCGAACGAACTGCCCGTTGGCCCCGCGCTTGGGGAACTGGCCAGTTTCGGCCTCGGAACTGGCCGTTTTACTGGCTTGACGATGCTTGTGTCTGTTTTCTCATCCTTTCTTTTGTTCAACTTGCCTGCCCGTAGCCATTTGTTTAATGGATAAGT
>JAPKYU010000020.1 GCA_026394175.1 Acidobacteriota bacterium
TGTCACTGCTTTGCCGGCGGCGCGGTGGGAGCCGGCGATGGCGGCCAGCACCAGCAGGCCCAGGCCCCAGCCGCCCAGCACGTCGCTGGGCCAGTGGGCGCCCAGATACAGGCGGCTCCAGCCCACCAGCACGGGAATCACGTACAGGATGCGGACCCAGGCCTGCTTGTAGCCCAGGCGCCAGACCAGCAGCGCCAGGAAGCTCCATACCACCACGCTGTCGAGTGCGTGCCCGCTGGGGAACGACTTGCCGCTGACGCTGATCCGCTCGATCACCTCAGGGCGGGCACGCGAGATCGCCAGCTTCAGCCCTTCCGTCAGAAAGAGTCCCGCCAGCATGCCCGCGCCCAGCCGGATGGCCAGGTCCAGGCGGTGGTGGTGCATGGCGAAGAGCATGCCGAGCACGCCGGCAGGCAGCAGCACGAACCAGGAGCCATACAGCGTGATCACCCGCATGACCGGCAACAGCGCCGGCGGCGAGTGGTAGAAGCGGTCCATGATGGCGCGGTCCAGGTGCGCCATGGCCAGGGCCAGCGCGGCGACCAGCAATATCAAGCCAGCGAGAGCGGTGAAGATCCGGCAATTTAGCATCGAGGTTCCAGGGCCGAAAGCGTCAAACAGGAAGAATGCGGAGTGCGGAATGTTGTTCCGCACTCCGCATTCCGCACTCCGCACTCTCACTTCCCCCGGCCGCGCAAGAATGCCTGTGCGGCCACATCCTGGCGCTGCCCGCGCCGGTTGCGGTACTCGTAGGCCGCGCCCACAAAGGCCTTGAACAGCGGGTGCGGCTTGAAGGGCTTGGACTTGAACTCGGGATGAAACTGGCATCCGAGGAACCACGGGTGTCCCGTCACCTCGACGATTTCCACGTAAATGCCGTCCGGCGTGGTTCCGGTGATCTTCATGCCGTTGGACTGCACCGGGGCGTCGTAGTCGCGGTTGAATTCGTAGCGGTGGCGGTGGCGCTCGGAGATTTCCGTGGCGCCGTAGGCCAGGTTGGCGAAGCTGCCCGGCTCCAGCCGGCAGGGCCAGGCGCCCAGCCGCATGGTCCCGCCCAGATCGTCCACGCCGCGCAATTCGCGCAGCTTATAGATGACGCGATGCGGCGTGGCCGGGTCGAACTCGCTGGAGTGCGCGCCTTCCAGCCCGCAGGCGTTGCGCGCGAACTCGACCACCGCGCACTGCATGCCCAGGCAGATGCCGAAGTAGGGAACCAGGCGCGTCCGCGCATAGTGCACGGCGTTGATCATGCCCTGCACGCCGCGCTTGCCGAAGCCCCCCGGCACCAGGATGCCGTCGTATTCCTCCAGCAGGTGGTAGGAAGCCTCGTTCACGATGCCTTCCGCCTCCACCCAGTGGATGTCGGTGCGCAGGTTGTGGGCCAGGCCGCCGTGCACCAGCGCTTCCTTCAGGCTCTTGTAGGACTCCTCGAATTCCACGTACTTGCCGACGACCGCGATGGAGACCTCGTCGCGGGGGTTGCGGAGGCGATGGACCAGGTCGTTCCACTGGCTCAGGTCGCGCTCGCCGGCCTCCAGCCGCAGGTACCGCAGGATGATCTCATCGAGCCCTTCGAGGCCCAGCGACATCGGCACTTCGTAGATGGAGGCCACGTCTTTGGCGGTAATGACGGCGTCCTCGGGCACGTTGCAGAACAGCGAGATTTTGGCCTTCAGGTCGCGCGACAAAAACCGCCCGGTGCGGCACAGCAGGATATCGGGCTGGATGCCGAGCTGCAGCAAATCCTTGACGCTGTGCTGGGTGGGCTTGGTCTTCAGCTCGCCGGAGGTGGCGATGAAGGGCACCAGCGTGAGGTGGATGAACAGGGTGTTGTCGCGGCCTTCGTCCTGCCGCATCTGCCGGATGGCCTCCAGGAAGGGCTGGGATTCGATGTCGCCGACCGTGCCGCCCACTTCCACGATGACCACGTCCACGCCCTGGGAGACCTTGCGGATGGCCGCCTTGATCTCATTGGTGACGTGGGGAATCACCTGCACGGTCTTTCCCAGGTACTCGCCGCGCCGCTCCTTGGCGATGATGGTCTCATAGATGCGGCCGGTGGTGACGTTGTTGGCCCGGGTCAGCACGGCGTTGGTGAACCGCTCGTAGTGCCCCAGGTCCAGATCGGTTTCGGCGCCGTCGTCGGTGACGAACACCTCGCCATGCTGAAACGGGCTCATGGTGCCCGGATCGACATTGAGGTAGGGGTCGAACTTCTGCAGCGTGACCCGCAGGCCCCGGCTTTCCAGCAGCGCGCCGATCGATGACGACGCCAGGCCCTTGCCCAGGGACGAAACCACACCGCCGGTAACGAAGATGTACTTAGGCATTATCTATAAGGTCCAAGGTCCAAAGTCCAAGGTCCAAGGTCGGCGACCGCCTTCTGCCTTCTGCCTTCCGCCTTCTGCCTTCCGCCTTCCGCCTACTGAGCCGCTCCCTCATCCGCCGCGGCGGACAGCTCGGTTGCTGCCGCCACCAGCCGGCGGGCCTCCTCCAGATCGGCCTCCGTGTCCACGCCCACCGAATCCCACGCTGTTTCAACCACCTGGATCGCGTAGCCGTTTTCCAGGACGCGCAACTGCTCCAGCTTCTCCAGAGCCTCCAACGGTCCGCGCGGCAAGCCGGGGAAGCGCAGCAGAAAATCGCGCTCGTACACGTACAGGCCCAGGTGCTTGTAAAAAGAAACTCTGCCCGCTTCAGCGGCATCTCTGATGTAGGGCACGCAGGCGCGCGAAAAATACAGGGCCCGGCCGGCCCGGTCGGTAACCACCTTGACCACGTTGGGGTCCTCCGCCTGTTGGCGGGAGCGCAGCGCCGTCTTCAGAGTGCTGACCGGCGCGGAGGCGGAATCGAGCAGGGGCTGAATGGCCTGCTCGATGGCCTGGGGCTCGATGAACGGTTCGTCCCCCTGCACGTTGACGATGATGTCGGCCTCCGGGAAGCGCGCCGCCACCTCGGCTACCCGGTCGGTCCCTGAATTGTGGCCCGGGTCGGTGAGGTAAACCTCGGCGTCGAAGGCCCGGGCAGCGTCGAAGATGCGCTGATCGTCGGTGGCGATTACGGTCCGGCTGACCAGTCGCGCCTGGCGCACCCGGCAATACACGCGCTCCAGCATCGTTTTGCCCCCGATGGGGAGCAGTGGCTTGCCGGGGAGTCGGCTGGATTGGTAGCGCGCCGGAATGACCGCGAGAATGTGCCGTCCAGCCAATCGTCAACAACCTGGAACTGAGATGGATACCACGGGTCTGATGAGTACCGCCCATTCTACCACAGCGGCGCGGGTGTGTGGTAGAATCCGTTCTGCGGGTTCTGGGAGACGGCCGCGAAGTCCTCGCCGTGCCGTGCCGTGGGTGATGCGGAGCAATCTCCAGCGCGGATCGTGCTTCTTGGTCCTTCTGCTGATTGCGCTTGCCGGCGCCGCCTGGCTGCCGGCCGGCGATGAGCAGTCCAAGCTGGTGGCCGACACCAAAGACCAGCAGGTCAAGAAGCGCGAGCGGCCCATCCAGGTGGACGTGAACCTGGTGCTGGTCCCGGTCACCGTCACCGATCCCCTCAACCGCCTGGTCACCGGCCTGGAGAGAGAGCACTTCCAACTGTTTGAGGACAAGTCCGAGCAGAAGATTGCTCACTTCAGCAGCGAGGATGTGCCGGTGTCGCTGGGCCTGGTGTTCGACGCCAGCGGCAGCATGTCCAACAAAATCGACAAGTCGCGCATGGCCGCGCTGCAATTCTTCAAGACCGCCAACCCGCAGGACGAATTCTTCCTGGTGGATTTCAACGACCAGCCGCGCCTGATGTCGGATTTCACCACCAGCGTCGAGGAGGTCCAGAACAAGCTGGTGTTCACGCAGGCCAAGGGCCGCACCTCGCTGCTGGACGCCATCTACCTGGCCGTGAACCACATGAAGCATGCCAGGAACCAGAAGAAGGCCATCCTGATCATCTCCGACGGCGGCGACAATCACAGCCGCTACACGGAGAACGAAATCAAGTCGCTGGTGAAAGAAGCGGACGTGCAGGTGTACGCCATCGGCATTTACAACGCCTACGGCAGCCGGCCGACTCCCGAAGAGCAGTCGGGGCCGGCCCTGCTGACGCAGATCGCGGAGACCACCGGCGGACGCCAGTTCGCGGTCAACGACCTGGGCGAGTTGCCCGACATCGCGGCCAAAATCGGCATCGAGCTGCGCAACCAGTACGTGCTCGGCTACAACCCCAGCAACGCCTCCAAGGACGGCAAGTGGCGCAAGATTCAGGTGAAGCTGAAGCCGCCCCGCGGCCTGCCCCCGCTGCACGTTTACGCCAAGACCGGCTACTACGCACCCAGCCAGTAAGCTAGGAGTCCATGAAAACGGCGCCGTCCGGGAGCGCGGGCGTCCCGCGGCTTGACCTGGGCGGTTCCCACTGAGAAGATTAACAGTTGTGGAGGTGAGCATGTTCGAACTGCCGGCACTGCCTTATGCGAAGGACGCGCTCGGTCCGCATCTCTCCCCGGAAACGATCGAGTATCACTACGGCAAACACCATCGGGCCTATGTCAACAACTTGAACCAGCTTGTCGCCGGAACCGAGTTCGAGCCGATGGACCTGGAATCCATCATCCGGCGTTCGTCCGGCAAGATCTTCAACAACGCGGCCCAGGTGTGGAACCACACCTTTTACTGGAACGGACTGTCGCCGGATGGCGGCCGTGAGCCCGCCGGAAAACTGGGGCAGGCGATGGCCGCGGCGTTTGGCTCGTTCGAGGCCTTTCAGAAGCAGTTCGCCGATTGCGCCATCGGCACATTCGGCTCCGGCTGGGCCTGGCTGGTCAAGAAGCCCTCCGGTGATCTCGAGATCCGCAGCACCAGCAACGCGGAACCGGCTTTCCTGAAAGGCGACGTCCCGCTGATCACCTGCGACGTGTGGGAACACGCCTATTACATCGACTACCGCAACGACCGCGGCGCGTATGTGAAGGGGTTCTGGAAGCTGGCCAACTGGGAGTTCGCGCAACGGAACCTGGGAGTGTAAGAGGCTGGAGGCTGGAGACCGCAGGCCGTCAGCCGTCAGCCGAGTCCAGGGCCAGATCGCGCTCCGCGGCGCGCAGTTTCTCGCGGATGCGAACCACGTCGCCGACCACCAGCGTGGCCGGCGGCTTGATTTGCTCGCGCTCCGCCGCCTCGGCAATGGTGGCCAGGGTGGCCGTCACCACGCGCTCTTCGGGCCAGAACGCCATTTGAATGAGCGCCGCCGGCGTCTCCGGAGGGCGGCCGTGGGCAATCAAGTTGGCCGCAATCCTCGCCAGGTTGTGAACACACATCAGGAAGACCAGCGTATCGATCCTGCTGATGGCCGCCCAGTCCACGCGGGTGTCGTGTTCTTGGGCTTCGTGTCCGGTAATGAAGGCGACGGAAGACGCCATGTCGCGGTGAGTCACCGGAATGCCCGCGGCCAGCGGCGCCGACAGGGCGGAGCAGACGCCGGGGATCACGTCGAAGGGGATGCCATGCTCGGCCAGGTATTCGGCTTCCTCGCCGCCGCGGCCGAACAGGAACGGGTCTCCGCCCTTGAGGCGAACCACAAGTTTGCCTTCCTGCGCCTTGCGGACCAGCAGCTCATTGATTTCCATCTGCCGCGAGGCATGGTGGCCCACCTGCTGGCCCATGTAGATTCTCTCGGCCGACGGTTTCGAAAGCCCGAGGACCGCTTCGTGAATCAGCCGGTCATAGACCACGGCGTCGGCGGCCTTCAGCAGCTCCGCCGCCTTCAGCGTCAACAGTCCCGGATGTCCCGGACCGGCCCCCACCAGGTACACCTTGCCCCTTTTAATAGGAACCTCCCGAGTCACGCGTACAATAACCAAACATGACTGTCGTATCCGCGTTTCCCTGTCTCGATTCGTGGTCGATACGACCTGCCGTGATGTATCATATACTGCCGCCCGGCAACCGGCGTCGTTTATGGCCGGCGCGGTTGCCTGTATCGGCGCGAGGAGTGAGCAGTGCGGCCCGCAACTCGAATAATGCTTGGTGTTGTTTCCTGTTCTCTGTGGCTTTGCGCCTGTTTGTCTGCCGCCCCGGCCTGGGCGGCCGGCGGGTTCAACGTGCGGGACCGCGGCGCGAAGGGCGACGGCAAAACCAGGGACACCGCGGCCATTCAGGCCGCCATCGACGACGCCGCCAGGCAGGGCGGCGGCATCGTGTTCTTCCCTCCAGGCAACTACCTGTCCGGCACGCTGCGCCTGAAAAGCGGGATCACGCTGGAGCTTTCGGCGGGGGCCGTGCTGACGGCCAGCCCGGACCAGGCCGATTTCGACACCTACGAAGAGCTGCCCTTCAAGCCCGTGGACGATCGCGAGACGACCTATTTCCGCTACGCGCTGATTGCCGCCGAGAACGCGCAACACGTGGGGGTGCGCGGGCCCGGCATCATCGACGGGAACCGCTCCAAGCGCGGGGGCCCGAAGACCATCGCCATCAAGAACAGCTCGCAGGTATCCATCCGCAATGTCACCATCCGGAATTCGCCGAACTACGCCGTGAGCCTGCTGGGCTGCGAGGACGTGGACATCGACGGGGTCAGCGTGCTGAACGGGTTCTCCGACGGCATCGACCCGGACTGTTCGCGCTTCGTGCGCATTGCCAACTGCTACATCGATACCTGGGACGACGCCATCTGCCTCAAGTCCAGCCAGGCGCTGGGGAAGCCGCGGGCCACCGAGCACGTGACGGTGAGCAACTGCGTGCTGCGCACCAACTGCAACCACTTCAAGATGGGCACCGAAAGCCGCGGCGGCTTCAAGAACATCGCCGTCAGCAATTGCACCATGCTGAGGCGCGACGCGGGCCGCCCGCCGATCAGCGGCATCGCGCTGGAATCGGTGGACGGGGCGGAAATCGACAGCGTCACCATTTCCAACATCAACATGAGGGAAGCGCGCGTGCCCATCTTCATCCGCCTGGGCAACCGGGGCCGGGGCCTGGAGCGGCCGCCGCCCGGAACGCTGCGCGACGTGTCGATCAGCAACGTGGTGGCCCTGGCCGCCTCCCTGGCCAGCTCCATCACCGGGCTGGCGGGCCGCCCCGTCGAGCGCGTCAGCCTCACCGACATCAATCTCCAGATGAATGGCGGGGGCCAGTTCAAGAGCCTGGAGGTTCCGGAGGCGCCGGAGAAATATCCGGAGGCCACCATGTTCGGCGAGCTGCCGGCGCACAGCCTGTACGCGCGGCACGTCCACGGGCTGGTGTTGCGCAACGTGCGGGCCCGGCTGGCGGGGGAAGACCGGCGGCCGGCGGTGGTGCTGGACGACGTCGCCGGCTTGGATCTGAACGGGTTTCAGTTCGACCCGGGTGCCGGAGGCATGCCGGTCCTCTGGCTCCACCAGGTGACCGGGGCCCTGCTCACCGGCGGCCAGTTGTCGCGCGAGGTCCCGCTGTTCGTTCGTGTCAGCGGGCCCAAGAGCGGCGGTATCAGCGTCATGGGGAACGACCTGCGGCTGGCACGCAAGCTGGTGGATGTGACGGCGGCCGCCGAACATTCCTCCGTCACGCTCAGCGGAAACATCACCGCCGGCAAGGCCCCGGCCATCGACTAGCGAAAATGGGACGCGGATGAACGCAGATACACGCAGATCAACGCTCGTTTCAAATCTGCGTTTATCTGCGTTCATCTGCGTCCCATTTCTCGTGGTTTTGCTTCTCCTGGCACCCACTGTCTGCGCCCAGACGGTGCAGATTCCCCGGGTGTCCGACCTGCGGTTCAGCGCCGGTGTGCAACTGGTCGGCATTTACACCGGCGGGGCGCAGGCCGACATCAACGGCGACCGGCGGCTGGAGAATGTGGCCAACCGGTTTGATTTCTCGGCGCGGCGGGCGCGCTTCTCCATCACCGGGCGGGTGACCGAGGGGCTGGACCTGGATTTCCGCATCGTCTTCTATTACGACAATCTGGGCCGCGACCGTTTCACCGGCGGCCGGTCGTCGCCGGGCGACGGCACCGTGGGCGTCTGGGACGCCTTCTGGACCTGGCACGCGCAACCCACCTGGGCCGCCATCACCATGGGCTACTTCCGCCCGCAAATCGGCCGCGAAAACCTCACCTCCGGCTTCCAGACCAATTCCAGCATGGATAAGCTGCCCACGCAGGTGTATCAGCGGGCGCACACGGTGGGACGGTCGAGCGGGCGCGAGATGGGCATCAACGTCGGCGGGCTGCGCAACCGCTCGAAATGGGGCCTCAACTACAATGTCGGCCTGTTCGACACCTGCCACGCCGGCGTGACCGGACAGACCAGCGGCGGCGACCTCTGGGCTCCGCTGGTGGTCAGCCGCGTGGCGCTCTCCCTCGGCCAGCCGGAAATGCAGTCCTACGGCATCGACTACCAGGTGAATTACTTCAACCGGCGCAAGGGCGCGACCCTGGCCGCCGCCTACGCCCGCCAGGGCGCAAACAACGCCTTCCACCGCAACGAGACGGTCAGTTTCGATCTGCTCGCCAACTATAGCAGCCTGAACCTGGATGCCGAACTGGACCTGCTGCGGCGCCGCACCCTGTCGCTGGTCCAGTATACGGATCGCGTGTGGCACATCCGCTCCGGCTACAACATCCGCGCTCCGCACAGCACCTGGCTGGAGCCGGTGGTGGCCGTGGTGAAATTCCGCGGCGACCGCCTGTCCGCCCTGTATCCCAACGGACGCGACAGGCAGCTCGATGTGGGCCTGAACTGGTACGTGCGGGAGACGCGGGTCAAGCTGAACGTTCACTGCACCCGCCAGAAGGGAAGCGGCGTGTCCAACTACTCCGACGGTGCAACTTTTCTCCGCGGCAACATGGTCGGCCTGGGCGTGCAGTTGGTGTACTGAGCCCGGCGGCTGAGGGCTGTGGTCACAGGCCGGGCAAGCCGCTGTTGGGGGCCCGGCTACGCTCGCAGGTACGGCTTTACGAATTCCAGCGCCTCGCGAAGCGATTGCTTGCCGGCCTCATCGAGAGACGAACGCGGGCGCTCCCCCTGGCCCCCCGCCGCCAGCCTGGCCGCCGAGGAAAACCCCTGCGACCCGCCTCCGCGAATGCCCCAGGTCTTGAAGACGCCGCGCAAGTACAGGATGTATTTCGTCGCCTCCAGGCCATAGTTGTTCATTTCGGTGAGGATGAGCAAGGTCCTGGCGTGCATGTCCATGGCTTCCTGGCGCCGGCCCGCGTGCCAGAGGTCCCAGGTGGCGGCGTACAGGTCGGCGAACGGCACCGCCGGCATGCTCCCGGAGATGCCCCGCCGCATCTCCTCGATCAGCGTTCGTCCGTGCGCGCCGGAGAACACTTTGATCTGCTCGGAGCTTTTTTCGCGCAGCGGCAGGATGCGATTCAGCGGCTGCCCCGCTTCGTCCTTGACATAGCGCATGGTGGGGGCGGCCCTGGAAATTTCCACGATCAAATCCACGCTCATGTTTCCCACCGCCTGCACGAACAGCGGAAGCTCGGTGGCCTTCCCCACTTCCCTGTAATACTCCAGCGCGGCCTTGGGGTCGATGTTTTCCGACGGTGGAAGCGAGATGACCGCATCGGCGCCTATTTTCTCCGCGTGTTTCGCGTACCGGACCGCAGTCGCCACATCCGGGCCCTGCACGCCAATGACGATGGCCGGCCGCAATTTCCTGCCCACGTCGGTGATGGCCTCGGCGCCCTCGAAGCGCTCCCGCTCGGTCAGGGTGGACCACTCGCTGGCCATCTGCGGCCAGACGAAGCCGTGCACCCGCCCGCGGTCGATGAACTTCACCTCCTCCACCAGGGCCGCCAGATCGAGCTCGTTTGATTCCGTAAACGGAGACTGGGCGATGGGGAAGATGCCGCGCAGCGGTTTGGCTGCGGCCTTCTGCGCGGAGAGCAGCCTCCCGCCCGGCAGGATGAGGCCCAGCGCACCCGCCGTGAACAACCGCAGGAATTCCCTCCGGCACGGATCGTTGGGATTCGTGGTCATCTCAGTGGCCTCAGGTAATGTGGGCACCCTGGGTTCCGACATAGACGGCGTACAGCGACTGGCTGGCGGCCATGAACAGCCGGTTGCGCTTGCTGCCGCCGAAGCACACGTTGGCGCAGACTTCCGGAAGCTGAATTACTCCGATTCGCTCGCCGGCGGGCGTCAGGATTTGGACACCGGGATTGGCCGCAGCCCAGATGTTGCCGTCGATATCAGCGCGAATGCCATCGGCGATGGTGCGTCCGCCCCCCGGAATCTCCATGGCCACAAACTGGCGGCCGTTCCGCAACGAGCCGTCTTCGGCCACCTCCCATACCCTAATGTCCCGGCCGGCGCCGGTGTCAGCGATGTACAGCTTCTTGTAGTCGGGGGAGAAGCACAGGCCGTTGGGCTTGTCCAGCTCGTCGGTCACCATCTCCATCTTCCCCGCCCTGGGATCCACCCGGTACACAGCCTCTTTCAACTGCTTCTCGCTCTTGAAGCCTTCGTAGTTGCCGCGAATGCCGTAATCCGGGTCGGTGAAATAAATGGCCCCGCCCGGATGCACCACGATGTCGTTGGGCGAATTCAGGGGTTTGCCCTGCCACTTGTCGGCGATGACCGTGACGCTCCCATTGGGCTCATAACGGACCACGCGGCGATTTCCGTGCTCGCAGGAAAGCTGCCGCTCCTCGAAGTCAAAGGTGTTTCCGTTGCTGTAGCCGGAGGGGCTTCGAAACACCGAAACATGGCCATCCTCTTCCAGCCAGCGCAGTTGGCGGTTGTTGGGAATGTCGCTCCACATCAGGTAACGGCCGGCGCCGTTCCAGGCCACGCCCTCGGCCCACAGCGTGCCGGTGTACAGCCGCTGGATGGTGGTGTTGCCGACCATGTATTTCCGAAAGCGGCTGTCCAAGGCGACAATGTCGCGGTCGGGATAGCGGATGGGCTCGCGGCCGGTCCAGTCGCGCGGGGGCTCGGCTGCCGGAGGCTGTTTCTCGGCGGCCGGCGGCCGCTGGGTCTGGGCGGCGGCGGGCACCAGCGCCGCGCCCGCCGCCAGCGCCGTGAAAAACGACCGCCGGTCCAGAATACGCATCGGGCGTTTCGTGTTGCAGGGTTTCATGGCGTGATTGCCCCTCCTTGTTGAGTGTATTATGGCGCTCCCTTATTCCTGGACGTAGAACACGGCGGTAACCGGCGGCAGCACAAGATGCACCACGGTCACCGGCTGGCCCCCGGATTCCGCCGGCGCGCACTCCGCGCTCTGCCGCTCGCCGGTGTGCGGGTTCCAGAGGGCCAGGTTCTTTTTGCCGCGCAGAACCACCTTGGCATCCACGGGAGTGTCCTGCGAGTTGGCGAAGAAGTAAATATCGCGGCCCGCCTTGATCTTGTGGATGTAGGTGAGCGCACCGTCGTACGCGGTCCCCATCTTCACCGGCCACATCGGCGGCTGCTGGACGTCCACGTCGGGAACCGGCACCGCCTCCTTCAACACCGTGCTCACCAGCTTGATGTCCGGCTGGGGGAGGAAGTACGACCTGCCGCCCGCCTGGTTGCGATTGGCGAAGTAGTTCTTGAAGTCGTCTACGACGGGCCGGATTTCGGCGGTCAACGGGTCATCGGCGGGGAAGCCGAATACTTCGGCGACCATTTGCCGCACTTCCTTGTCCCGCCCGAACTCCGCGGATTTCGAGGGCAGCTTCCCGGTGGCGATCACCGTGCCGCCACCCCGGTAGAACTCCAGTACTTTCCCGGCGGCGGCAGCGGATATGGTGTCACCGCCGGGAAGGATCAACACCCGGAATTCCTCCCGGTTCTCCTTATTATCGAGAACGAGTTTGCCCTTCTCGGCGATGCAGCGGCTCGCCAGGACCTCGGGGTGAAGGTAGGTGTAATCCAGGCGCAGTCCGCGGTAGAGCATCTCGCCCAGGTCCATGTAGTCGATCTCCGGAGGGATCAGGCCGCCCTCCAGCGCCCAATAAAACTGGGGCTGGCTGGCGGGCCGATTGCTGCCGGGCGGGGTGGCAAAGTAGTAGGCGGCCTGCAGCGCGGCGATGGGATAAAGCACCGCGACGTCCGCCACGTGCCTGCCGTGCCGCAGCAGGTAGCTCATGCGGCCCACAAAACGATCCAACTGCGGCCCAATCTCGGGCGGACGCCGGCCGATCTGGAGATTGACCCCCATCGCGTACTGATCCATGGCCGTCTTGTACGCAATCTGCGGATTCATCCGCCGGTAGGCCGCATATGTCTCCGCCATCACCAGCGGCTTGTCCCAATTGAAAGCCGAGGAGGTCACGACTTTGTAAGCAACATTGGACCGCCCGGTGTAATAAATGTCGTCGATGCCGGGAATTTGCTGGTGTTCGAAGACCTTCATCAGGTCGCCGTGAATGGCCACGGGATTGCGGGCTTCCTCCTGGTCCTGGTGACCCGACATGTCGATGCCGTGGGCCGCGCACCACGCCGCCACCCTCCCGATAAAACTTTCCGAGTAAAGCTGGGCGCGGAACCCGAACAGCGCGTTGCGGGCCGCGGCCGTTTCAGGCCCGATGTCGTACCACAGCGCCGGGTAATACTTCATCGGCGAAGACCCATACTTCTTCTCGAAGGCCTGATTGAAGCCGGGAGTCCACATCCGCCCGTTGGACAAGTGCATGCAGGGCTCGTCATAGAAGGTCATCTGGATCGAGGTCCCAAAATACTCTTTGAGGTTGGCGTAGTACCTGTCGAACGTCAAGGCGATGAACTTATCGACGGCCGATGGATCCAGGTAGTCGACGAACCCGCCCTTGGTTGACGCCGGCCGGAACGCGGGATCGAGGTAGAACAACATGACCTTCCAGTTCCCTTTGGGGACGCGGCAGGCGAGCACCTTCCTCGCCGTCCACTGCCTGCTGACGTCGATGCGTCCCAGCGTGCCCCGGTTCATCATGACCGCCCCCACGTAAATGCCATTGGGGATGGGGATGGCCAGCTCCACGTTCGCCGGCCCGGCCACGTTTTTCTCGGCGATTTCCAGGCTCTTGGCGGCGAGCTCCGGGTACTTGGTGTAGAACCAGCCGCCGGCCATGCCCGTGGGATACTGCAGTTCGTCGTACAGGACGCGGAGAGGGAAATTCTTCTTTTCGCCTTCCTGAACGGCCAGCCGATAGAGCCGGAAGTACTCATCGCTGAGGTAGGCCACGCCCTTGTCGCTGGGCGGGCGGCGCGAGCCCTTCAAGTAGGCCTCGGACAGGCCCGTGGTGGCGCCCCCGGAGGGCGTAATCATGAAAGAGCCGTAGGAGTCGCTCTGGATGGCTTGCTGTATGCCCTCGATCACGCCGGCATCGGAAATGCTGGACAGATTGTAGGTGAACCAACGATGGCCGCGGTACTCGCCCGGAGGCTCCTTGAAAACCGCGTACTCGACCAGCAGGTCGGCGGGATTCCGGCTCCGGGGCCCCCCGGCGGACCATAGCAGAACTGGTCCGGCCAACAGAAACAGAGCGAGCACTGGACGCTGGATGCTCATTGGGTGTCCTCCCGGCGCCGCCTGGCGGCTGGCATTCCGCAATGATGATTGTCCGGAATCTTGCCCTCCGATTCAAGGGCTGGTGGAGCCGCACGTACACATCGCCTGTTTTGCCCTGAAAACATGCGGAGCGGCGTCCCGCCGCAAGCATGTAGCGCCGGCGTCCCGCCGGTAATCGTCCTGCGGTCGCCGACCGGTTACCGGCGAGACGCGCGGCGGTCCACTTTCGTCGCTTCCGGGTGTCCGATAGGGGCACGCGCGACTGCGTCCGTGCCCCGTTTTCAGCCAGCGGCTAGAACGAGAACTTGCCCGAGAACTCCAGCACCCGGACCCGGTTGGATTGCCCGGTGATGGTGCCGAAATTGGCGTTGCTCCACGCCGTATTCGGAGCGGCGAAGGTGGGGTGGTTGATCACGTTGAAGGCGTTGCACGCCAGTTCGAAGCGCGCCCCTTTCTCCGTGATGTTGAAGCTCTTGCGCAGCGAGGCGTCGAACTGGTTGATTCCGTCCTGCCGCAGGTTCGGGAAAGTCGTGGAGAAGGTGCGGATGTGGTATTGGAGCGCATTCGCCGAGTTGGTATCGAAAGCCGCGGTATCGAACGCCTTGCCGTCAACTCCCCGCTTGTTGAGCTTGATCGGGACGCCCAGGTAGACGTAGTCGCTGATGTTATTGGTGCTGCCGTTCAACCAGCTCAGGGGCGCTCCCACTTGGTAGGTGTAGGTGGCGGAAGTTTTCCATCCGCCGAAGGCCAGCCTGGCCCAGCGCGACTGCAGCTTGACCAGCCGGTTCTTGCCGAAGGGCAGGTCGTAGACGGACGCCAGGACGAGGCGGGAGGGATGATCGAACGGCGAAATGCGTTTCTCCGGCTGGGGATCGGTAAAGTTCAGCCAACTGACCCGCTCGATCATTTTCGACCGTATGAAGTTTGCGGTCAGTGAGAAACCGCGCGAAAACCGCTTCGTCAGCCGCACATTCAGGCTTTGGTAATAGGAACTGCCGACGTTGGCGAGGTATTGGACCACGCCGCCGCTGCCCGACAGCGCGCCGGAGGTGAAGCCCACGGGAAACTGCGGATACTTGGCCAATAGCTGCGCCGTGCTGATCGTGCTGCTGGTCCCCGACGGCGTGCCGTAAATTTGCAGGCCGTTGAATGGGTTCGGAACAGCGGCGGTAATGGCGTTGATCACGGCCTGGTCGCGCAGCGGCGAGGTGCTCATATACCGCCTCGAAATCGAATTGAGCTGCGTGTAGGTGACGGGCAGATGCACGCCGTGGTTGCCCATGTACAGCACCTCCAGCACCAGGTTTGGCCTGATGGAGTGCTGGACGTTCAGGTTCCAGCGCACCGCGTACGGGTTCTTCATCTCCGGGTTGAAGAATTGGATGGCCGACCCCATAAACGTCGCCAGGCCGCCCTTGGCCCCTGCCATTGGCGTGATGCCGTTGGGAAACGGGTTGCTCAACGTCGCGGCCGGACTCAGATAACTGTCGTTCGACGGGTTGAGCGTCGTCGTCTGGTTGAATCCCTCCTGGGTCAGAAGCGGATTGGTCGAGTACGCGCCGGTGACCTGGAGGGTGGAGATGCCGAGTGCCGAAACGAACATACCCAATCCGCCGCGCACCACCGTCTTACCGCGGAACCTCTCAGGTGTCCAGGCGAAGCCGAAGCGCGGGCTCACCAGGTGCGACGTCGATTTGTAAATCGCATTGTTGTCGGAGCTGGCGAAGGTCAACCCGCCCATCACCCTGAAGTCGCTGGCCGGCAAAATGGGGGCGGGAGACTTGGCATAGGCCGCGGTGGCGGCGTCGTTCAGCGGGCTGGGCGTGTTGAAGGCGAACCCGTTCACCGTGCGCGCCCACTTCTCACGCCACGGGAAGTCGCGGTCGAACCGCACTCCGATGTTCAGCGTCAGGTTCCTCTTGACCCGCCAGTCGTCCTGCGCGAACCCGGCGGCGTAGTACTGATAGAACATGGAGGAACCATTGATGTCGTACTGGCCGCCGGTGGGCAGGCCCAGCAGAAACTCGGCCAGGTCCTGGCCCGCCACCACCGTCGAAGAGGAGTTATCCTGCTGCCGGACCCAGGTGTTGGCGCTGAAGGCGAAATTGCCCGTGGCGCTCCCGAAGCTGCCGTAATTCAACCGGTACTGGCGCACATCGCCGCCGAACTTGAGCTGGTGGTTTCCGCGAATGGCCACCCAGTTGCCAAAAAGCTGAAGAGACTGCGATGGCAGCTTGTTGGCGCCGTTCATGCCCAGGGCTTGCACCAGGGTGTTGGTACTGGCGAAGGTGATGTATGGCAATTGCACATAGGTCGAGTTGGTCTTCAAATAAGCGGGCAAGCCCAGTGTCGTGGGGTCGAACCCCTGACCCGGCGCCCTGTGGTCCTCGAACATCCGCGTGAAGTTCGCCTTGACGTTCAAGACGTTGCCTGCGTTCATCATGTACACGTGGTCGAACGTCAATCCCCAGTTGGAACGGCTCAAATCCGAGCCGGTGGCGATGTTGCCGTAGTAATCGTTCTTGGTCTGGAAATAGTCGGTGTGCCGCACGTTGAAGAACGACCGGTTCTTGGCGTTGATGTTGACGTCCATCCGGCCGAGTTCGTTGGTGTACCCGTCCCGGGAGGGCGCGCTGCTCCCATAATTCTGGGTATCGTCGGCCCTCAGGATGCTGGGATTGGCGATGTTGGGCTCGGGGAAATACTGGAGAAGCTTAAGCGCGATGGGGCTCAATTGGGCCGCCGGGATCTTGTTGTTGGGATATGCCGTGCCGACAATCCTGCTGCCGCTTCGAACCGCCGTATACGGATCGTAGAGCACGATCGGATTCGGCAGGGTGAGGAGCTTGGAAAAGTCGCCCTGTTTCTGGGCAGCCGTGGGAACGGTCATGAACGTGGTGGTCGGCGAGGCGACCTTCATTCCCTCAAGTCCGAAGAACCAGAAGAGCCTGTTGCGGCCGTCGAGCAGCTTGGGAACCATGGCCGGGCCGCCCGCGGTCACTCCGTACTGGTTGTAATGGGTGACGGCGACGGGCAAACCGGACTTGTTATTGAAGAAGTTGTTGGCCACCATGTCGGTCGGCCGGTGCGTTTCGTATACCGTCCCGTGGAAGAAGTTGGTTCCGCTTTTCATCACCTGGTTGATGGTGCCGGCGCCGGTGTGGCCGTAGGCCGCGTCGGTCTCGAAGGCTTTCACGCGCACTTCCAGAACGGCGTCCTTCATCCCGCTGTACGCCATGCGCCCGTCCCAGGTGGTATTGGGCGAACCATCGATAGAGAGCTCGTTGGTTTGGCTGGGCGCGCCGGCAATGCTCCATGAGGCCCCGCCCCCGGAGGCGAACGGCTGCACGGTCGAGGGCTGTCCGGTGGCCAGCACTCCCATGGCGAATGCCGCCAGCATCATGGGCGTTCCGCCGTCCATAGGCAGGTCCTCTATCTCTTTTGTGGTGATGGTCTGACCGACAGAGCCGTTTTCGGTATTGAGCAACGGCGCGTCGGCCGTCACCTCGACGGTTTGCGACACATCGCCGACCTCGAGCTGAACGTCGATCACCGGATGGTCTCCGGCGCCCACATGCAGGCCTTTGCGGGTAAAGGTCTTGAAGCCCGGCGCCTGCACGGCAATCTCGTAGTCGCCGGGCAGAAGCATCGGGACGTTGTACTGGCCGGTCGATTCGGAAACGGTTTCAATTTTGGTGCCCTTTTGCGTCTCCGTGACCGTTACTTTCGCTCCCGGGATCACGGCCCCGGTCCGGTCGGTGACCGCGCCGCTGATGGCACCGCGGTATTCCTGACCGAACGCCGCGAGCGAAGGCAAAAGGATTGCAAAAGCCACAAAGAGGCGTTTCATAGATGACTCCTTAACCAGACTGAAGCGAGTGTTATGGTACACCCGATGAAGGCGTCGTCACAGCGCCTTCCTGCGGCATTCTTGGCGTGCGCGGTTGCCCCCGGGGCAAGACACCCGGAAGGTCGCCGGGCAAAGGGAATGGCTGCCTGCAACTGGCTGGCCGCGTGCAGTTCGTGCTCCGCGGTCCGAACATCGGCATGCGGAAAACCGTGGTGGAGGCCGCTGAAGCGGGCTCGATTGTCGCACAGCCGCTGCCGCCCCCTCAACCGCTCGGGTGGCCGCCTTCTGCACTGGGCCCTTTGCTGCGCGCTCAAATGGGTGCGCGTTCCAGGGGAACAATGAACTGAATGCCCTCCACGTGTTTCGCGTGGAGGCGGGCATCGTTGGTGATGAACAGGTCGACACCGGCTGCCGCCGCGCATGCCAACTGGATGGCATCAGGAGCGCGAAGAGATCGATCGGCCCGAAGCGCGGCGTAGATTCTTGCCGCCTTGGCATCGAAGGGAAGCATCAACGCCGTCACCGCAACGGCTTCTTCGTATTTTCGCGCCAGTTCTTCGTCTCCCTGCTCCAGGGGCTTGACGAGAACCTCGCCCAGCGTGAGGGTGGATGTCAGCAGTTGATCCCCTCGCGCCAGCATGGCCCGTCGCAGATCTCTGACCCGCTCGGAAAAGCTGCCGTAGCCTTCGAAGAGGTAGATGAACAGGTTGGTGTCCCAGAAGACCCTGCTCATTCCCAACCCTCCCGGAGCCGGTGCACGTACTCATCGGCGTGCTCGTCGGCCCATAGGTGCTTCCCCGAGCCGAGCAGGGAGAGGAGGGGATCGGCTTCCGGCGCAGACCTGACTGCGGCTGAACACCAATCACGGTACCAGGCCAGCAGGCCACCGTAACCGTAGGGCATGTCCTCTACCCGTGGCGTGATCTTGGCCCCTTCACGCGCCGGATGATACGCGTTGCCGGCGCGGAACAGGCGCCGCCGCCCAGGCGCGGTCTCGAAAAGCATTCGATAACGCCCCGGGTTGGGCGGGCGATTGGCGACGCAGTGCTGAACAACATGAACGTACACGCCCGCTCGAGCCGGCCCCCCGATGGCCTCCTTCCTCGCACGCTCGACAATTTCCTCCACCCGGAAGTCGGGCCGTGCCGGTTGCTCGCGATGCAGCAAAGCGGCCGCTATCCAGACTTCGTCAGCAACCTTGAGGCGTGACTTCGACAGTACCGGCATCCAGAAAAACCTTCTCTGTTTCTATTTCTAAACCAAGTAGGAATGAAATGTCAAAACATTCTTGTCGAATGTGCTTGAACCTGGCCAGTTGTAACCCGGGGGGCAAGCCCGGCGTTACGCCAGGTCCAGCAGGCCGGCGGCGTTCAGGCCGAGGACTTTGGACTTGTCTGCCTCGGGAATGGGCAAGGCCCGGATACTCGCGAGCATCTGCGGGATGCTGCCAATCTGATGCGGATAATCGCTGCCGGCCAGGATGTGGTCGGCCCCGGCGAAGGCGATGGCCAATTGCAGAGAACGCGCGTCGAAGTTGACGGCATCGAAATAGAACTGCTTCAGGTATTCGCTGGGAGGCCGGCTGATGTTGGCGCGGCACTCGCGGAAGGCGTAATAGCCGCGGTCCAGCCGCTCGGCCAGGTAGGGGATTGCGCCGCCCAAGTGCCCGAGCACCCAACGAATGCGCGGGAACCGCTCGGCGACGCCGCTGAAGACCAGCTTGGCGGCCGCCAGCGTGGTATCGAACAGGAAACCGACCAGCGGCATCAGCCAGAACTCGGTCATGGCTTCGACGCCCACCGGATGCGTGGGATGGATGTAGAGCACCGCGCCCAGGTCGTTGGCCGCTTCGTACAGCGGCCGGAAGCGCTCGTCGCTCAGCGCCACGCCATTGACGTTGCCGAACAGCATGGCGCCGCGCATGCCAAGCTGCCGGCAGGCGCGCTCCAACTCGAGAACCGAGGCCCCCGGATCGTTGAGCGGCAGCGTGGCCAGGGCGGCGAACCGCCCGCGCCTGGTACCGGTGATGGAAGCGAAGGCGTCGTTCACCAGGCCGGCGAGACGGGCGGCGGTAGCCGGCGACTCCACGTGCGTGCCCGGGGTGGTGAAGCTGAGCACCTGGGTGTCCACGCCGTGCTCGGCCAGCACCTGCTCGCGGTAGTCGATGTCGCGGTGGCCGCGGACGGCGATGTTGTAATCGCCGGGGTAATGCAGGCAGGGATTGCCATCGGCGTCGATGGTGACGCGCACATTGCTGGCGCCCGACTTCAGCGCCTCCAAGTAAGCGGGCGGGTAAAAGTGGTTGTGGAAATCAATGATTCGCATCAGCAGTTCCCTTGGAAGCGGGCCTGTCCGCTCCCTCATCCGCCGCGGCGGACGGCTCTGTTGCGCGCCGGGCCAGCAGATAGTAGACCGGCAGCCCCGCGGCCACCAGCAACAGCCCTTTCGCTGATTCCAGCGGGTCGGCGACGATCTGATTGGCGACAACGGTCAGCGAGGAAATGATAAACACGACCGGAACCAGCGGGTAAAGGGAGGCGCGCCGGGACGCGGTGGAAGGCACGCTCGGCCGGAACCGCAGCCGCAACAGCCCCACCGTCATCAGCGCGAAAAAGAGCCATTCGGTGTAGATCACCCGGGTGAACAGGGCGCGATACGTGCCGGTGGCCACCAGGATCGAGGCCCAAACGGCCTGCGCCAGAATGGCGTGGTGCGGGGTATGGAAGCGCGGATGCACCGCGCTCATCCAGCGCAGGCCAAGCCCGTCGCAGGCCATGGCCAGGTAGACGCGCGGGCCGGCCAGGATGACGCCGTTGAGCACACCCAGCGAGGAAATAATGACCAGGGCGGAGACGGCCGCGCCGCCGCGCGGCCCGACCAGCGCGCCGGCCGCGTCGGCGGCCACGTGCTTCGAGGCCATCACCCGGTCCAGCGGCAGCACCGACAGGCAGGCGGCATTCATCGCCAGGTAGCAGGCGGCCACGGTGAGGGTGCCGATCAGCAGGGCGCGCGGGATGGTCTTGCCGGGGGCCCGCGTTTCGCCGGCGGCGTAGGTGACCATGTGCCAGCCGCCGAAGGCGAACAGCGCGGCGCTGATGGCCAGCACGAATTCCCGGAACCCGACGGGCGCGGCGGCGGGAGTTGCGGCGGCGGCCTTCAGGCCGCCATCCGCCGCCGGCCCGCTGTGCGGGATAACCGCCACCGCCAGCAGCATCAAAAGAATGCCAAGGATCTTGGCGGCGGTGATGGCCGTCTGCACCACGCTGCCTGGCCGCACGCCGACATAGTTCACGGCCGAGAGGCAGAGGACGCCGGCGATGGCGGTGATCCGGATGCCCAGGTCGCCGAACCCGGCGAACCAGGCGATGTAGCGGGCGAGAATGACGGAGGTGGCCGCGATGATGCCGGAGTGCACGCTCCAGAACATGGCCCAGCCCCAAAGAAAGCCCAGGGCCGGCGAGACGGTCTGGCGAAGAAAGACGTAGACGCCGCCGGTGGCGGGGAAGGCGGCGGCCAGCTCGGAGCAGACCAGCGCGCCGCAGAAGGTCAGCAGGCCGGCCAGCACCCAGACCAGGAAGAGGCCCGCCACGCTCGGCACGTGGCGGCTGATTTCCGTGGGCTGCACGAAGATCGATGCGCCTACAATGATGCCCACCACCATGGCCGTGGCGTGCAGCAGGCCGATGGAGCGGTTGAGCGCCGGGGGGGTCGCAGAGCCGGGCAAGCCGCCGAGTCTACCACAGCGCGGCAGGGCCGCAACCAAAGAGCACCGCAACAGAGCCGCGAGCGTCAGGGAGCGCGTGCGACGATGTTGGAAGCGGGGACGGTTGCGGTTACCATGGAAGCCGGAACGCCGCGCGGCGGAGGGAGAGGCATGAAGACGATTGGTTTCATCGGGCTGGGCATCATGGGAAAACCGATGGCGATGAACCTGGTGCGCGCCGGCCATCGGTTGATCGTGCACGACATCAATCCGGCACCGGTAGCCGAGTTAGCGGCGCAGGGCGCGCTGGACGGCCGCACGCCGGCCGGCGTGGCGCGGCAGTCGGAAATCCTCATCACCATACTGCCGGACTCGCCCGAGGTCCGGGACGTGGTCCTGGGACCCAACGGCGTTCTGGAAGGCGCGGCCCCCGGACTGATCCTGATTGATATGAGCTCCATCGCTCCCGGCGTCTCCAAGGAGATCGCCGCCAAGGCCGAGGCGCGAGGGGTGCGCATGCTGGACGCGCCGGTTAGCGGCGGCCAGCCCAAGGCCGTCGACGGAACCTTGTCGATCATGGCCGGCGGGGATCAGGCGGTGTTCGACTCGGTCGCCGATGTGCTTCAGGTGATGGGGAAGTCGGTGGTGTGGGTGGGGCCGATCGGCAGCGGGAACACCACCAAGCTGGCCAACCAGATTGTGGTGGCGCTGAACATCATCGCCATGTCCGAGGCCCTGGTGCTGGCCGCCAAGGCGGGCGTGGACCCGAAAGTGGTTTACCAGGCGATCCGCGGCGGGTTGGCCGGCAGCACGGTGCTGGACGCCAAGGCGCCGCTGGTGTTCCGCCGCCAGTTCGATCCTGGCTTCCGGATCGAGCTGCACCTGAAGGACCTGCGCAACGCGCTGACTACCGGCCGGCAACTCGGCCTTCCGCTGTCCTTCACCTCCCAGGCGGCGCAGGTGATGAGCGACCTGGTGGCCGGGGGCAAGGGCAAGCTGGATCACGGCGGGCTGGTCCAGTACTTCGAGGCCCAGGCGGGCGTTGAAGTCCGGTGAACGCAGCCGCCGCCCTTGAGGGACACCTGGTTTATGATTTGGACTTATCAGATCGCAAGCCGAATCCAAAGTTAGAGCTTGCTGGAGTGGAACGGGGTGAGGAAAACATGGTAGCGCCCTATCTCAGCAATACAAGGCCCGACTTCCGAGCCTTTGAAATTGATTGCGGGACAATACCGGCCTGCAGGTTTCGAGGCGACCTTCAAAGTGAACTGGAGGCGGGCCGCATTGATCCTGCCACAGCGGTTCAGCTTCTGGAATCCATGCTCATGATTCGGGAGTTGGAGGAGATGATTGTTCGGCTTCGTTCTGGCGCCTATGAGCCGCTTCCGGAGTTCAATTATCGGGGCCCCACGCACATCTCCGTCGGCCAGGAGGCGGCGTCAGTGGGCGCCTGCAGCGCCCTGGCGCTGAAGGATTTCATTACCAGCACGCACCGAGGCCACGGAGACGGACTGGCCCGCGGGTACCATGCCATCCAGGCCATGACCGAGGAGCAACTGCGCAAGCGCGTTGCTCGTTGCGGGGCGGCTTCGCGCCACGAACTCATCGAGGAAGCCCTGGAAGACCACGTCTATCGCATGATCGCCGAGCTTTTTGGCAAGGAAGACGGTTACTGCAAGGGCCGGGGCGGCAGCATGCACATCGCTGATTTCTCCGTGGGTCACCTGGGAGCCAACGCTATCGTGGGAGGCAGCGTTCCCATCGCCACGGGGGCGGCGGTTGGCGCGCGCTATCTGGGCAACGGAGCGGTCGTGTGCTGCTTTGCCGGGGACGGCGCCTTCGCCAACGGGGTGGTCCTCGAGTCCTTGAACTTCGCCGCGCAGAGCCAGTTTACGAACGAAATGGCGGGAGACCATCGCTTTGGCGTTCCAATCATCTTCCTGGTCCTCAACAATCACTACGGCATGACGGGGCGCACCGAGGAAGTCATGGGTATCGCGCACCTGGCCCGGCGTGCTGCCGGCTTCTCCGACTGCAACATGCACGCCGAAATCGTGAACGGGATGGAGGTGCTGGCGGTCCGCGACACAACACTGCGGGCCGTCGAGAAATGCCGCCGGGGGGAAGGCCCCGTTTTCCTCGACGTCAACACCTACCGCTACTACGGCCACTCCCTGAGCGACCCGCGCAATGAATATCGGACGCGCGAGGAAGAGGCGGCCTGGAAGACAGTGGACCCGATTGCCGCCTACGAGAAGCAACTGCTGGACTGCAAGCTGCTGGACGAGGCGGGACTGGCCGCGCTGCGGGCCCAGGTTCAGCGCCGGAACGCCTGCGCGGCCCAGCGGGCAGCGGCCTCTCCGGACCCGGAACCTGCTGATGTCATCAAGTACATGTATACCCATACTTCCGCCGAGGAAGTTCCCGCCCGGTTCCGAAACGCGGCCATTGCCGGAGAGTTGCCGGCCATCAAGCGGACCGACGGCCAGCTTACTTATCGCGATGCGATCAAAGAAGCCTTGATGGAAGAGATGAGGCGCGATGCCCGCGTCATCTTCTACGGCGAAGATGTGGCCGAGTACGGCGGTGCTTTCAAGCTGTCGAAAGGCCTGCTGGAAGCCTTTGGCCGCGACCGGGTTTTCAATGCACCCATCTCCGAGGCGGCCATCTGCGGGACGGCCGTGGGCGCCGCGATGGTCGGGCTGCGGCCGGTCGTGGAACTCATGTACATGGACTTCGCGCTCATGTCCGGCGACCAGATCGGCAACCAGGCCGCCAAGTGGCATTACATGTCGGGCGCCCAGGTGGAAGTTCCGCTGGTGATACGCGCCTCGGTGGGTGGCGGCAAAGGTTACGGCGGCCAGCACTCCCAAACGCTGGAATCCATCTTCACTCACGTGCCGGGGTTATACGTCGTCTACCCGTCCACGCCTTACGACGCGAAGGGCATGCTGAAATCCGCGATCCGCGACAACAATCCCGTGATGTTCGTCGAGTCCCAACTGCTTTATGGCGAGAAAGGCCCGGTGCCCGACGACGAGTATCTGGTGCCGCTGGGCGTGGCGGACATCAAGCGCACGGGAACGGATATCACAATCGTCGGGTGGGGACCGGCGATTCCTGACGCGTTGAAAGCTGCCAGTCGCCTGCAGGCCGACGTAGGAGCCAGTGTGGAGGTGGTGGACCTGCGCAGCCTCATACCCCTGGACGTTGAAACAGTTCTCCGTTCCGTGCGGAAGACGGGGCGTTGCGTGGTGGCCAGCCACTGCGTGACCATGGGCAGCTTCATGGGCGAGATTGTCTCGACCATCCAGGAAAACGTGTTCGATTATCTCGACGCCCCGATCTTGCGCGTTGGCGCCAAGAACGGAATTGCGCCCCAATCGCACATTCTCGAAGCGGCTTTCCTTCCCAATGCGGACGACATACTGGCGGCCGCCAAGGCCCTCTTATAAGGGAGACCCCGACAATGGTTCGACCCATCACCATGCCGAAGCTGGGGCAGTCCGAAGAAGAAGTCACGCTGCTTCGATGGATAAAGAAAGAGGGAGACCCGGTCGCCAAGGGGGACATCCTGTTCGAAATCGAGACCGAGAAGGCGGTCCTCGAGGTGGAAAGCTTCTTCGCAGGCACGCTGCTTAAAATTGCAGTGCCCGAGGGCTTGGCGGTTCCGGTGCAATCCGTCGTTGGCTTCATTGGTGAACCCGGAGAGCCGGTCCCCGAGGCGGCAATCCCCAGTGTGACGCCACAAAAAGCAGAGCCAGGGAGGGGCGCGCCTGTGTCTGCGCCCCTTGCTGGAAAGGGCGGCCACACAGAGCCGCCTCTACATGCGGCAATGCCGCCCCACCACGTTGAAAGCCCCGAATTTTTCAGGATCAGTCCACGCGCGGCGCACCTGGCCAGGGAGAGAGGCATCGACCCGAGGCCAATCCGGGGGACAGGTCCCGAGGTAAGAATTGTGGAACGGGATGTGAAAGCTTACCTGGAAGCGAAAGGATATGACCGCTTGCGGATTACTCCGGCGGCAAAGAAGCTGGCTAGCAGTGAGAACATTGACGTGCTGGCGCTTCCCGTTCTTGGGGATGCCCCGCGCATCAGGCGGGCCCATGTGGAGAGGGCGATCGCCGAGCGCCCCAAGCCCATGAGCCGAATGCGGCAGGTGATCGCGACACGAGTGGCCCAGAGCGCCGCCACGGCGCCACACTTTTTCGTGACCGTCTCCGTGGACCTGACCGAACTCAGCGCCTGGCGGGAAGAGTTGAAGGCCGAGGGCCGGGCCTATACTGTCACGGACTTCATCCTGAAAGCCGCCGCGCTGGCCCTGGTCGAGTTCCCCGATGTCAACAGCACCACCGACGGGAGAAACGTTCGGTGGCACAGCAAGGTTCACCTGGGCCTGGTGGTTTCGCTGGAGCAAGGCTTGGTGGTTCCCGTGATCCGCAATGCCGACGACCTGACGCTGGAGCAGATCCACCGCCGCGCCGCCGAACTCACGGAAAAGGCCCGGGCAGGCAAGCTCACGCCCGAAGAGATGTCAGGGAGCACATTCACCGTTTCCAACATGGGCATGTTGGACGTCGAGAATTTCACCGCCATCATCAATCCCGAGGAAAGCGCGATTCTTGCCGTGTCCAGCGCCATGAAGCAGCCCGTCGTGAAGAACGATCAGGTGGTGATCCGTTCCATGATGAAAATGACGCTGTCGTGCGATCACCGCATCATCGACGGCGCCCTGGCGGCCCGGTTCATCAACGCCATCAAGCGCAGTCTCGAGGAGACGAGCTTGTGGAAACGTCTGGCGTAGTGGCCCTGCTGGCGAGAAGGCGAGCCCGCGAAGCGGGCTGGTCTTCCCTCTGCTGTCGCTACACTTTTGGGAGAGGAACAGAAAATCGTTTATGTTCGCGACCCGAGGCCCGACAGTGTTTTTGTAATTACCGCATACGAGCTTCGAGGCAGACCACTCCTGGCCTACCGCAGGCGGCAGAGGAGAAAGCAGCGATGAGGCGAAACCGATTCCCGGCTGGCTGGAATGAAGCCAGGGTCCGAAGGGTGCTGGAGCATTACGAGGGGCAGACCGAGGATGAGGGGGTCGCGGAAGACGAAGCCGCATTCCAGTTGCGGGGTCAGACCGTTATGGTGGTACCCAATCGCCTGGTTCCTGAAATCACGCGACTGATCGAGAGACGGCGCTTGGGTCGTCAAAGTGGCTCGGAGGGGCCCAACAAGGCGCTGCCAGCGACGGCACGCAGGGCGCGCCGCGGCTGAATGCCCGCAAGGAGGGCCATCCGGGGCTTGAAAGACACGCCCCGAGGCCGGCTAACACCCGGCTGCTGCGGACGGCTGGCCGCCGCCGCAGAGCGGCGGCGTCAGACGGGCCAACGATGTAGACACGCCGATTCGTGCTAATCTCAACTTGGTATGAGCTCTTCGGCCGTTGATATACAGGAAGCACGGGCTCAGTCGGCTTA
>JAPKYU010000490.1 GCA_026394175.1 Acidobacteriota bacterium
GTGGCGGAAATGGAGCAGAAGTACGGCGTGCCCGTGCTGCGGCGAGCGGCGGCGGCGCCGGCGGGGGAACAGGCCGGCGAGCACTTCAACCCCCAGCCTGCCGCCTCCAGCCTGCCGCAGGCTTCGGAGGCCTGCCCCATCACGGTCCTCTCGCTGGGGAAGCTGGGCGGCAACGAGCTGAATTACAGCTCCGACATCGACTTGCTGTTCATCTACGGGGGCGCCGGCGAGACAACCGGCGGGCTCTCCAACCGGGAGTATTTCATCAAGCTGGTGCAGTCGGTGGTGGGCCTGCTGAGCGGGTTCGGGCCGGAGGGGGCGGTTTTCCGGGTGGATTTGCGCTTGCGGCCGCAGGGCCGCGAGGGCGCGGTGGCCGTTTCGCTGGACGGCGCGCTCAGCTACTACCGGGAGCGGGCGCGCGACTGGGAGTTGCAGGCCCTCGCCAAGGCCCGGCACTCGGCCGGCGACGCGGCCCAGGCCCGGCGCTTCCTGGAAGGCGTGGAGCCGCTCATCTACACCACCTCGGTCAACTTCGCGGCCATCGACAGCGTGCTGTTCGCCCGCGAGCGGATCACCGAGGCCCTCAAGCGGCGTTCGGCGCAGCGGCTGGGCGTGGACGTCAAGCTGGAGCGCGGCGGCATCCGCGACATCGAGTTCCTGGCGCAATGCCTGCAACGGCTCTACGGCGGCCAGGAACCGTGGCTGCGGTCGGCCGGCACCATGTTCGCCCTGCAGAAGCTGGCCGACAAGGGCTACCTGCGGCAGCGCGATTACGCCCGCCTCAGCCGCGCCTACGTGTTTCTGCGGAACGTCGAGCACCTGCTGCAGCTCGAGCGCGGGCAACAGACGCACCGGCTGCCGGCCTCGCGCGAAGCGCTGGCGGTGCTGGCCAGGCGGGCGCGCATCGAAGTCCACGAAGCGCGGAGGAGCGAGGCCGAGGCCGAGGGGGCCGCCCCCGGCCTGGCCCGCGGCCCGGCCGCTGCCGCGGACCCGGCACCGCCCCCCCAGCACCATGGCACGCCGGGCGGCGCCGATTACGCCGCCGCGCTGTTGGCCGAAGTGGAGCGCCACATGAAGGCGGTCCGCGAGGTTTACGATCGGTTGATTCTGGCGCACAAATCCCCCGAGCAACAGGAGGAGGCCTTTACGCTGCAGCCCGAAACGCCTTTCCCCGTTGGCGCCGCCGAAACGGCCGCCGGTTACCTGGAACTCCTCCGCCACATCGAGCGCAACTGTCCCGCGCTGTACCAGGTGATCCGGCAGTTGACGCAGCCCCAGGGCCCCGGCGAGGCGCAACGGGCGAAGCCGGCGCGCGAGCGGGCCATGCAGAGGTTCCTGGCCAGCGCCTACGCCAATGCCGGCGATTTCCGGCTGCTCTGCGAAGACCCGCGGCTGGTGGGGCGAGCCGCGGAACTGTTCGAGCACAGCCCCTTTCTGACCGAGCTGCTGGTGCGGCATCCGGGCGAGATTGCCGAGCTGGCGGAGTTGCCCCCGGCCGGGGAGGCGCTGGCGCTGGAAGAGCAGAGCCGCATCGGCGCCGAAGCCCCCTACTCCATCGAGGACGACCCGCAGTTGCTGCATATCGCCGATGCCGGCCTGGCCCTGAGCGAAAAGATGGCGCTGATGCGCCGGCATTACCGCAAGCGCCTGCTGCACATCCACGCCCACAGCGTGCTCGGTCCGGTGCCGCTGTTCTCCACCCTGGAGGCCACCAGCCTGCTGGCCGAACAGGCGTTGCGCGCCGCCTACCGGGCGGCGGTGCAAGAGACGGTGCGCACCCTGCCCAAGCCCGAGGGTGAAGGCGACCTGATCGTGGTGGCGCTGGGCCGGCTGGGCATCCGCGAGTTCGATATCGCCTCCGATGCCGACCTGAGCTTCCTCTACCGCGGCGGAAACCCCGAGGCCAAGCTGTTCTGGACGCGCGTGGCCGAGCGCCTGATCGAGATCGTTTCCGCGTATACCGGCGAGGGAACGATTTTCGCCGTCGATACGCGGCTGCGGCCGCGGGGGCGGGAAGGCGAGCTGGTGGAAGCCGAGCGCACCTTCGCCCAGTATTTCGCCTCCTCGGCGCAGGAATGGGAGGCGCTCACCTACATGAAATCGCGGGTGGTGGCGGGCGACGACGAAGAAGGGACCATCCTGCTGCACCGCATCCAGCGCACCATCGGCGACCGCTTCGGGCGGGGCCGCGAGGCGGCGCGCAAGCTGGCCGAGATCCGGCACAAGCTGGAGGTTGTGACCGGGCCCCAGAACCGCCTGAAGGCCGCACCCGGCGGCTATTACGACATCGATTTCATCCTGACCTATCTGCGGCTGCAGGCCGCCCAGGTTTTCTTCCCCTCGCTGACCACTCCGGAACGCCTGCGCGTGGTGGAGTCCATGGGGCAATTGCGGCCCGACCAGGCGCGGACGCTGCGCGAGGGCGCGGTGTTCCTGCGCGGGCTGGAGCACGCCGTGCGCGTTTCCACGGGACGCTCCGACAGCGAGGTGCCGCTCAGCGGGCCGCGCGGCGAAGCCTTTGCGCGGCTGGCCGGCCGCTGGCTGCCGCACTCGCTGGCCGGCAGACCCCTGCCCGAGGCCCTGGACAGCGTCACCCGCGCCGTCCGCGGCGTCTTCGACGAGATTTTCCGGGTTTAGGGGCGCTCTCAACACAAAGGCACCAAGGCACAAAGAAAGGCGCAAAGAAGCCAAACAGGCGCTCCCTTCTGTGGCTTTTCCTTTGTGGCTTGGCGCCTTTCTGCCTTTGTGCCGAACGCCCCACTCCTTTCTTTTCTCAAAGGCCTTGCCGCGGTCCTTGAAAAGGCGCGGGAGCCGGTGTAACGTGATTGGGTTTGACCCACCAACTTCATGCCGGAGGGTTCCTATGACTTCTTTTAACGATAACCCGGTTCCTGAGGACGGGGCACGCATGGAATACCGGGATGGCCGGTACGTGGTTCCCGACAACCCCATCATTCCCTTCATCGAAGGCGACGGCACCGGGCGCGACATCTGGAAAGCGGCGCGGCGGGTGTTCGATGCGGCGGTCGAGACGGCCTACGGCGGGAAGCGCCGCGTGGTGTGGTACGAGGTGTTTGCCGGCGAGAAAGCCAAGAACAAGTTCGACACCTGGCTGCCGCAGGACACGGTGGAAGCCATCAAGTACTTCCGCATCGCCATCAAGGGTCCGCTGACCACCCCGGTGGGCGGCGGCATCCGCAGCCTGAACGTCACCCTGCGGCAGGTGCTGGACCTGTATACCTGCTGGCGGCCGGTGCGGTATTTCACCGGCGTGCCGGCGCCGGTCAAGCGGCCCGAGCTGATGAACGTCATCATCTTCCGCGAGAACACCGAGGACGTCTACGCCGGCATCGAGTGGAAGCAGGGCACGCCCGAGGCCGCCAAGATCATCGAGTTCCTGGAAAAGGAAATGGGCAAGAAGGTGCGCCCCGATTCCGGCATCGGCATCAAGCCCATGTCGGTGACCGGCTCCAAGCGCCTGATCCGCTACGCCATCCGCTACGCGCTGGAGAACGGCCACAAGAGCGTCACCATGATGCACAAGGGAAACATCATGAAGTTCACCGAGGGCGCGTTCCGCGACTGGGGCTATGAGCTGGCGCGCGAGGAGTTCGCCGACGTGGTGGTGACCGAGCAGGAAGTCACCGAGAAGTACAACGGCAAAGTGCCGGAGGGCAAGCTGCTCCTCAAGGACCGCATCGCCGACTCCATGTTCCAGCAGGTGCTCACCCGGCCCGACGAGTACGACGTGATGGCCACCCCGAACCTGAACGGCGACTACATTTCCGACGCCTGCTCGGCGCAGGTGGGCGGGCTGGGCATGGCCCCCGGCGCCAACATCGGAGACGGCTACGGCCTGTTCGAAGCCACCCACGGCACCGCGCCCAAGTACGCCGACAAGGATGTGATCAACCCCTCCAGCCTCATGCTCTCCGGCGCCATGATGTTCCGGTTCCTGGGCTGGAAGGAAGCGGCTGACTGCATCGAGGACGGCATTGCGCGCACCATCCAGCAGAAGAAGGTCACCTACGACCTGGAGCGGCTGATGGAAGGCGCTACCAAGGTCAAGACCAGCGAGTTCGCCGCCTGCATCATCTCCAACATGCAGGCCGGCAAGGCGGCGGCCGACTAGCAATTTCGGATTGCGGATTTCGGATTGCGGATTTCTTGCAGTGACGAGTGGCTAGTGACGAGTGACAAGAGATCCCGCTTCCGGCCCACGGCTCACTCATCACTTGTCACTTATCACTTGAACGCCATGTCTGAGCGCCGCCTGAGGGCGGCAAGGAGGAAGGACTTATGCGCAAGAAGATTACTGTCATCGGGGCGGGCAACGTCGGCGCCACCTGCGCCCACCGGCTCGCCGACAAGGCGCTGGGCGATGTCGTGCTGGTGGACGTCATCGAGGGCGTGCCGCAGGGCAAGGCGCTGGACCTGCTGCAAAGCGGGCCGGTCGAGGGCTACGACGTGCAGGTGACCGGCGCCAACGATTACGAGTCGACGGCCAACTCCGATCTCATCATCGTCACCGCCGGGTTCGCCCGCAAGCCGGGCATGAGCCGGGACGACCTGGTGCTGAAGAACTTTGGCGTGGTGAAGGAGACCACCGAGCAGGCGGTCAAGTATTCGCCCAATGCCATGATTATGGTGGTCACCAACCCGCTGGATGCCATGTGCCACGTGGCCTATGAGGTCTCCGGCTTCCCCAAGCAGCGGGTCTTCGGCATGGCCGGCATCCTGGACACGGCCCGCTTCCGGACCTTCATTGCCCAGGAGCTGAAGGTATCGGTGGAAAGCACGTTCGCCTGCGTGCTGGGGGGCCACGGCGACACCATGGTGCCGGTGCCTCGCTACTCGACCGTGGCCGGCATCCCCCTCACCGAGCTGCTGGACCAGGCCACCATCGACCGGCTGGTGCAGCGCACCCGCGACGGGGGCGCCGAGATCGTGCGCTACCTGAAGACCGGCAGCGCCTACTACGCGCCGTCAGCGGCCGCCGTGGAAATGGCGGACTCCATCTTCAACGACCGCAAAAAGATCCTGCCCTGCGCCGCCTATCTGGAGGGCGAATACGGCATCCGGAACCTGTTCGTCGGCGTGCCCGTGAAACTGGGCGCCAAGGGCGTGGAGCAGATCATGGAGATCAAGCTGACCGAGGCGGAGTCGGCCGCCCTGAAGAAGAGCGCGGCCTCGGTGCAGGAGCTGGTCGACATAATCCACCGCCAGCAGGCCGGCGGCACCACGGCGTAACCCAGTGATGAGTGACGAGTGATGAGTGACGAGTAAGACTCGTCACTTGTCACTCCTCACTTGTCACCGT
>JAPKYU010000120.1 GCA_026394175.1 Acidobacteriota bacterium
CCAAGGAGGAAGGCGGGCGGCACACGCCGTTCTTCACCGGCTACCGGCCGCAGTTTTACATCCGGACCACGGACGTGACCGGGGTGGTGGCCCTGCCGCCGGGCACGGAGATGGTGATGCCGGGGGACAACGTGGAGCTGACCGTAGACCTGATCACGCCGGTGGCCATCGAGAAGGAGATGCGCTTCGCCATCCGCGAGGGCGGGCGCACCGTAGGCGCCGGCACCGTCACCGAGATCATCGAGTAAACCATGCAGGAACGAATTCGTATTCGTCTGAAAGCGTACGACTACCGGGTGCTGGACCACTCCACCAGCGAAATTGTGGACACGGCCAAGCGCACCGGCGCCCAGGTGGCGGGCCCGATTCCGCTGCCCACGCTGATCAACAAGTACACTGTGCTTCGCTCGCCGCACGTCGATAAGAAGTCGCGCGAGCAGTTCGAGGTCCGCACGCACAAGCGCTTGCTCGACATTCTCGATCCGACCCCGCAGACCGTCGAGGCACTGATGAAGCTGGACCTACCGGCCGGCGTCGATGTCGAGATCAAGACGTTCGGCAGGGAACACAAGTAGGGAGTTAAGAGTGAAGAGCTATGAGTTGAGAGTTGCTCATCGCACCGGATCGCTCCAGCTCTGAACTCTTAACTCATAACTCTTACCTGTTGTGGAGCGAGAGATGGTGACAGGAATCCTAGGAAGAAAGCTAGGCATGACCCAGCTCTTCTCGGCCGACGGCCAGGTGGTGCCGGTCACGGTCCTGAAGGCCGGGCCATGCGTGGTTGTGCAGCGGAAGACCGCCGCGAAGGATGGGTACGAGGCGGCGCAACTGGGCCTGGTCGAATTCGTCAAGCCGCGGCGTATTAACAAGCCGGAATCGGGCCGGTTCCAAAAGACGGGCATTGAGCCGACGCGGGTGCTGCGCGAGGTGCGGCTGGCGGAAGGCGGCGAGACCAAGACCGGCGACCGAATTACGGTGGAGTTGTTCAAGGTGAAACAGAAGGTGGACGTGACGGGGATCAGCAAGGGCCGCGGGTTCGCCGGTTCCGTGCGGCGCCATCATTTCCGCGGCGGAGACGCCAGCCACGGCTCCATGTTCCACCGCGCGCCCGGCTCGATCGGCGCTTCTTCGTACCCGTCCCGCGTGTGGAAAGGGACGCGGATGGCCGGCCACCTGGGCAACGCCCGCTGCACCGTCCGGAACCTGGAAGTGGTGCAGGTCGATCCGGACGACAACCTGCTGCTTGTAGAGGGCGCGGTACCGGGGCCCGACGGCGGCCTGGTCATGATCCGGCACGCCCGCAAGGTTTCGAAGGGCCGGTAGCCCGATCGGGTTGCTGACGAGGTTTCCATGCCGAAAGTGGAAGTTGTAAATCTGAACCGGGAAAAGGTCGGCGAGCTGGAGCTGGCCGACGAGGTGTTCGCCGCGCGTGTGAACCGGGCGCTGTTGTACGAGGCCGTCCGGCACTACCTGGCAGGGCGGCGCGCCGGCACTCATAAGACGAAGGTCCGGTCCGAGGTCTCCGGCAGCGGCAAGAAGCCGTGGCGGCAGAAAGGGACCGGCCGCGCGCGCGTGGGCAGCATTCGCTCGCCGCTGTGGCGGCACGGCGGCACCGTCCACGGCCCTCAGCCGCGCGACTATTCCTACCATTTGCCGAAGAAGATGCTGCTCGGCGCGCTGCGTTCCGCGCTGACGGCCAAGGTGGCGGAGCAGAAGCTGACCGTGGTGGACGCGCTCCGGATGGATTCGCACAAGACCCGCGATTTCCGCCGCGTGCTGGAGCGCTTTGAGATCGATCGCTCCGTCCTGTTGGTGGACACGGCCGAAGACCGCAACCTGCTGCTGTCGCGGCGGAACTTGCAGAACGTCGGCTTCCGCCTGGCTCGTGAGGTACATCCATACGACCTGCTGCAGTACGACCGGGTCTGGCTTTCGCAGCCGGCCGCGCAGCGGTTACAGGAGGCGTTGAGACCGTGAAGGATGTCTGGGAGATTTTGAGGCGGCCGATCATCACCGAGAAGGGCCTGGACCAGAAGGACAAGCGCCGCACCGTCTGCTTCCAGGTTCATCCCCACGCCACCAAGACCGAGATCAAGCAAGCCGTGCAGAAGATCTTCAAGGTGAAAGTGGACTCGGTACAGACGGCCAATTTCGACGGCAAGGAGCGGCGCCGCGGCCGGTTTACCGGCTACCGCCCGGACTGGAAGAAGGCCTACGTCAAACTGAAGGCGGGCGAGAAGATGATTGAGTTCGCCGAGCACACGTAG
>JAPKYU010000566.1 GCA_026394175.1 Acidobacteriota bacterium
AGCCTCGGCCACTTTTTCGTACTCGGCTTGGGCGACATCCATGATCTTGAAGGTAGCGGAGGCATACGTCCCCTTGAATGGGGTCGCGGGTGAGTGGCTGATGCGGCAGTCGTCGGTGTCGCCGGTTTCCACCTGTGCGAGCAGTTCGGGCGTTGCCGTTTGCACTTTAAAAAAGAGCATGAGCATGCCCGGGTGCTTGCCTTTCGCGTTCGGAATGCTCATCAGGGCGGCCAACCATTCGTCCTGCCGTGTTGGCAGCAGTACGTTCTGATAAAACGATGATTTCGGCGGCGTGTCCCCTCCTTGCGACGCCGTTATCCACGCGCGCAACCCATCCTTCTCCGGAAGAAGCACCACTTCCATCTCGTCAGGCGCTTCGAGTTGCCCGGGCTGCTCGGGCTTGTAGGCTTTTATGGACGTTTTCTGGTCGGGACTCAGGCCCACTGTTGCGGAGAAGAGTTGCGCCGCATCTTCTCCCGTCGGTTCCCCATTCTCACCCCACCGGAGCTCATTGCCTTTCATGATGAGCGACTTGCCGCCAATAACCACTTCGCCGGCCGTGACCGGGCTCGTAAAAAGAGTCAACTGCGGCTCCCCGTTGCCGGTTCCTTGCACCCACTGCGCCTTGAAGCTGAAGTTGGACGTGACAAACCAAGCCCGGAGTTCGACCACCATGGCCGGTTCAGCGCAGATTTTCCCCGACGCCGGCACCTCATCAATCGTGGTGAAGGGCGGAGCGGTTTTGGGACGCGCAGACGACCATCCCGGCGCGACCAGTACCAGCAGCAGAAGCGTTGCGGCGAGCGTGATGCGCGGCAGCCGGCACGGAGATGCGGCATCGAGCACCATGGCCAGGCGCCGCTCGAATGTCGCCGCGGGGCCGCTGGCCATCCCGAACGCGGCAAGAGGCGCGGGCCTGCGTGAGGCGATATCGACTACGCGCACGAGCGTCTCGGCGTAATGCCGCTGCCGGTCCGGCAACGCCCACAGCACCCAGGCGTCGGCGGCCATTTCGCGGTAGAGGTGCAACCGCCGCCGGACAACGTACAGCAGCGGGTTCCACCACCAGGCGCATTGCGCCGCAAATTCGAGAAAGCCGATCCACAAATCGCGCCGTTTAAAGTGCGCCAGTTCGTGAGCCAGGATGCCCGCGAAGTCGTCTCGCGGTATGGCATCGATGAGGGCGCGCGACACGAGCACTTTTGGCCGCCACGCGTTGACCGCCACCGCCGAGCACAGGCCTTCAACGAGCAGCACGCGCGGCGGCCGCACGTGGAGCCGTTGCGCCATTTCTGCCGCCAAGGAGTCCAGCCAATCAGGCGCCGGCGAGGTGCGGCGTGAGATTCTGCGCAGCTTGCGGAGCCGGACTGCCTGCAAGATGGCCGCACAAACAGCCCCTACGATCCACAAACCGATCCCAGTGGACACCATGTCAATCGCGAACGGCTGCGGCGGGGCCGGGGAAGTGGAAGATGCGGCTGCGCGGGCCAACTGATGGCCATTGGGCATGGCTGGCTCCTCAGCGGTCGCCGAAGCAAATTCCAGCACGGCAAAACGTTCAAGTCCGCCGGAGCCGGGCAGAGCCCATGGCCACGACACCACCGGCGGCGTCATCAGCTTGATGAGCACGGCCAGCCACAGCAGATGGCAAACGGCCGGGCGCGGCCGCAGTACGGTGCAGATGAGTTCAACGAGCACAGCGAGCACCGCGACTGTTAACAGGTGAAAAGCAAACCACATTTCAGGTCCCCCCCTTGGCTACTTTCGTTTCGGCTCGTATTCGTCCAGCAGTTTCCGAAAATGCTCGATATCTTCAGGCGTAAAATTTCGCCCGGTCACCAGCGCCGCCACCAGCGGTGACGTCTCGCCGTCGCAGAGGCGATTCGACAAGTCCCGCAGCCGTTGCGACAGGAAGCGGTCGCGAGTCATTGCAGGGCGGTAAACGTGCGCCAGGCTGGTTTTGTCGGCCGCCACATGTCCCTTCGACTCGAGCCGGTTCAGGAGCGTCTGGACCGTCGTGTAGGCCCATCTGCGCCGGCGCGTTTTCAGCCGCGCGCTTACCTCGCGCACCGTCCCCGGCCCTTCCCGCCACAGGGCTTGCAACACTTCCATCTCGGCCTCGCTGACCTCGGGCAACTTCTTCAT
>JAPKYU010000309.1 GCA_026394175.1 Acidobacteriota bacterium
GCCACGTACACCGCGTCGATACCGGCCCCCAGCAGTTCCTCTTCGGAGCGCGCCGCCGTTGCGCCGAAACGGCCCGCAACCTCCTGGTTGACCGCCTGGTCGATGTCGTAGACCGCGGCCAGCCCGGCGTTGCCGGCAAGCGCGATTCCTTCCGGAATGGTCCTGCGCCGCGCTATCCCGCCGGAGCCAAGGACACCCCAGCGAATCGTGCCGGCCATCCTCCACCCTCCTGGTAGAAAACGACTGCCGGGGATGATACCATGCCCGGATTGCGGATTGCGGATTTCGGATTGCGGACTTGGACCGCTGTTCGAAATCCGAAATCCGCAATCTGAAATCCGAAATGCGGCTAAGTTGGAGGCGAAGATGGAGCACCAGAATTACAGCCGTCGAGATTTTCTGAAGACGCCGGCGGCGCTGACGGTTGCCGGAGCGCCGGCCATCCTGCACGGCCAACAGGGCAGCGACACGGTGCGGGCAGCGTTTGTCGGAGTCGGCAATCGCGGTTCTTTCCTATTGCGCCAGATGCTGAAGGTTGCTGGCGTGCAGGTGGTGGCCGTCTGCGACATTCTGCCCGACCGCGCCGACAAGGCGGCGGGCGCCGTGTCCCAGGCCGGCGGCTCGGCCAAGACTTACACCGACTTCCGCAAGATGCTCGATCAGGAGAAAGGCATCGACGCGGTGGTGCTGGCCACGCCGGATGTCACCCACCGCGAGATCGACATCGCCATTCTGCGCACCGGCAAGCACCTCTATGCCGAGAAGCCGCTGGCGGTGACGGTGGCCGACTGCAAGGCGGTGGCGGCCGAGGCCGGACGCGCCAAGGGCGTGTTCCAGGTCCGATCTGCCCCGCGACATTCCCTGGTATTTCGAGAAGAAGAACACCGGCGACATCATCGTGGACCAGGGCATTCACATCCTGGACCTGTTCACCTGGGCCATCGGCGGCCACCCCTTGCGCGCCATGGGCTCCGGCGGCACCAACCTGTTCATCAACGAGCCGCCCGGCCGCACGGTGATGGACAACTACAGCGTGATCTTCGAGTATCCCAACGGCGTGCGGGTGAACTTCAGCCACCACTACCTGGATCCCTCCGGTTTCACGGGGACCAAGGAACTGGTCTTCGGGTCGGAGGGCGCGGTGGACCTGGCCGGCGGCACCTGGCAGCCGCGTGTGGGCAAGCGCGGCCTGGTGAAGCTGGAGGTCCCGAACGCCGGCCAGGATGCCACCTACATGTCGCTGGCCGCCTTCGTCGAGAACATCCGCACCAACAACCACAAGCCGCTGAACGACGTCGAGTCGGCGCTACGCTCCACCCTCGTGCCCATCATGGGCACCAAGGCCATCGAAGAGCGGCGCATCGTCACCTGGGAAGAAGTGGCCGGATAATTTGTTTGGAGTTAGATTCGCGGGAACGGTGGGCGCACTCGCGCCACGGTTAGGCTGCTACCTCAATTGTCGCGAAGAAATCCACCTCACGCGGGGTACGCCTCGGGGTTACGACACGATGTCTCGGCCGAGGAGGCCTCAGACCGTCTTCACGCATACCGCGAATGTGGATCTCAAGCGCCCCGGCGATGCGGCGAAGAGCCTGGTCAATGGTCTTCCCGGTTGCGACACAACCCGGCAGGTCCGGAACCGACGCTCCCCAATCGCTATCTGGGTCCTTGTTGATGCGAACCAAGTACTGAAGTTTTCTCATCGCTTCCCTCGCAGGGCCATGAAGAATATCACAAGGCCACTACCTTCGGGTCAACGGGGGAATGGGTCAGCCTGGACTGCGCGATTTTCGGTAGTCGGCCGCCCGCCGCACCATTCCGGCCCGCACCGGATTGCGCTCCATGTGTGATGTGGCAAGCAACCCCCGGCAGCACACATCGATTTCGTCGTGGCATAATGCTTACGTAGGATACGGCCGAACGGCATGCGGAGTTTGGTCAAAGACTGCGCAGTTCAGGCTGACCCCTTCTTTACCCGCCAAACGGTCGGGCCGGGTGCGCCGCCGCCGGGAGGGAAGAGGTCCGCCGCGCGGCGCCGGGGGAACAACAGCCTTTGTTGTAGCAGAGGGGGGCCAA
>JAPKYU010000716.1 GCA_026394175.1 Acidobacteriota bacterium
CCGCCATGCGCGGGTTTCCTCGTCCGATTTGGTCAGCCGGTGCAGGCGGTCCCGATAGTCGATAGCGCTCCTGCGCTGGCCGCTCAATTGGCCCAACTCTGAGAGCCGCTCGCGATCGTACGCGCGAAAGGCGTCAACGACTGCCTGATGCCGATCACAGCACTGAGAACATTCAGCCAAGTGAGCGCGGTGTTCGGGAAGCAACATCTCTTCAAAGGTCGTTCGCCCCCTCTGGATGGCGTCCTTCACCCTTGCGATCTGCTCACACAAAGGCAGCTCCGAGAGCGCCTTTCTCAGGCTCCAGCGCCTAAATGCCTCACGGAATAAAATCATGTTCGGCACCTCGCTGTGCTGTATGGCCGGCGACCCCTTTGGCTTGGCCCTTCGCCCGCGAAAAGAAGTTCGCGGGAGAAGGCGCACGGATACAAGGCGCGGCCTGCGCCATTCTTCGCGCTGTGGCGTGTGCGCCCCAATCCCCTGATTTGTTCTTCCTAACGCTGTTTCTTCAGCCACTCCCGAAACTTCAGCAACCGCGGCAGTGATTCCCTGTCCTTCTGGCGATTCGCTGCCTGTTTGCTCTGAACGATGTCGTCAATGTTGCAGACCGGAAATCCTTGCACTTCAACCCGCCGCCGCCACGCATCCTCAAAGTTCTCGATTCCGTCGGGAGCAAAAACCAGGTCCACGTCGAACGGGCCGTTCTTTAGTTGAATGAAGTCTTTTCCACGGCGAATCTCTTGAGCCAGTTGATCGGTCAGCGCGAAACCAAGCTCCAGTAAGGCTTGCACCAGCCGTTCGCAGTTCGCCGTATCCTTCTCGACGAAAAGATCGGCGTCTTGAGTTGTATCGGGATAACCTAACAGGATGGCTCCTGATTTTCCGATGAACAGGTACTTCACCTGATGGCGCTTGAAGGCGTCTCGTATTTCTTCCGCTAGTTTATAATCGAATCCGGCCATAGCCTAACCAATCGGGCAGATTCTCTTCGCACCACCTTCGGTATTGTTCCATGGTGTCGAACACACGAAACGGCGCGTCATCCAGGACGGGTTTGTAGGTGTGGATGAAGGCGTACTTGATGCGCTGTTCCAATGGGCGTCTGGCAGCCGCTTCGAATTCCTCTTCCCACTCTCTAATTGTTTGAGCGTCCACGGTGTGTGGCATAGAGGATTTCTCCCTTGATACGGGCTCCCGCCTGCTGCCCCTCACGCGTGCACGGCGGGGCCGACGATGCGGCAGGGGTTGCGGAGCGTGCCCAGTGCTTCGCAACTGATCTCGACCACGTCGCCTTCGGCCAGCGGCAGCGGAGTGATGATCCCGGTGCCCGTCAGCAACACTGTTCCGGCGGGCGCCGGATTGCAGCGCAGCAGCCAGGCCACCAACTCCGGGATCTCCCGCTTCATCTGGCTGACGCCGGCGCAGGCCTCGAAGCAGCAGCCGCCATCGCGCAGGATGCGGCAGCGGAGCTGGAGCGCGCGCGGGTCCCGGATTTCGTCGGCCGTCACCAGCGCCGGGCCCAGGGCGCAGCAGCCGCTGTAAATCTTCGATTGGGGCAGGTATAGCGGGTTCTCGCGCTCGATGGACCAGGCGGAAACGTCGTTGCCCAGCGTGTAGCCGACGATCTGCCCGCCCTCGCCCAGGACCACGGCCAGCTCCGGCTCCGGCGCCGTGAAGGTGGCGTCGTACCGCAGGCCGATGGGTTGTCCCGGGCCGACGCAGCGGGCGGCGGTGGCCTTGAAGAACAGCTCCGGGCGCTCGGCGCCGTAGACGCCGCCGTAAATGCCGGAGGCGGTCCCCATGTCGGCGTCGCGGAAGTCGGCGCTGGGCCGGTAGGTGACGCCGGCGCCCCACACCTCCTCGGGAAGCACTGGCGCTGCCAGCCGGCCTTCGCTTTCCAGCGCCGCGTAAGGGATCAGCGCGGCACCGCCGGTTCGCGATGCCAGGCGGCCGGCCTCCACCAGCACCGCCAGCGGCACGCGCGCCCGTCCGGCCATCCGGATCAGATTCACCACCGGCACATCCAGGGGCTCAACCTGATCCCCGTGCAGCACCCCGGCCTTCAGTTCCCCGCTCTCTGTCAGCAGTTGTACGAGTCGCATACACCTAACACCTAACACCT
>JAPKYU010000175.1 GCA_026394175.1 Acidobacteriota bacterium
GAGCCGCTGATTTGGCGAGGCGTTCAGGGCGACGTGCTCTTCCGTCAGTTCTCCCAGGCCGATCCAGTGAAAGCCGTCGGCCAGCTTCTCCAGTTCGGGATCCGCCTCCTGGCGCACGGCGGCGACCAGCATGGGGCGCCCGCTGGAACGCGCCGCCTCCAGCACCAGAAACGGGAACCGGCCGTTGCCGGCGATTAACGCATACCGTTCTGCCATCAGACCTGAGACCTCAGACCTGAGACCCGAGTCCGCAGGAGCCGCCTCTCAGGACCCAGGTCTCAGGTCTCAGGACTATTTTATGACGCCGCGTTCCGACGAGGTGATGAAGTCCACCAGGATTTGCAGGTCCTCGTTCAAGCTCTCGGCGCGGATCTTCTCCAGCGCCTGGGTGGTGTTGAGCCTGGAAGCGGTCAGCAGGCGGAAGGCGTGGTGCAAGCGCTCGATACGCTCGCTACTGAACCCCTGGCGCTCCAGCCCGATCTTGTTCACCCCGAACGTCTTCACTTGGCGCTCGGCCACGGTCTTGGAGAAGGGCAGCACGTCCTGGGTAATGACGCTGTAGCCGCCGACAATCGAGTGCCGGCCGACCCGGCAGTGCTGGTGGATGCCGCTGAAGGCCCCCAGGAAGGCGTGGTCTTCGATGGTCACATGGCCGGCCATGGTCACGCCGTGCCCCAGGATCACGTGGCTGCCGATGCGGCAGTCGTGGGCCACGTGCGCGAAGGCCTGCATCAGGCAGCCGTCGCCGATCGAGGTCAGCCCGCCGCCGCCCTTCGTTCCGCGATGCACGGTGACGAACTCGCGGAACGTGTTCCCGGCGCCGATGCGCGTCTCGCTACGTTCACCCTGGTACTTGAGGTCCTGCGGCGCGACGCCGATCACGCTGTTTGGGAAAAAGCGGTTGTTGGCCCCGATGCGGATAGGCCCCTCGATGAACACGTTGCCCATCAGCAGGCAGTCCGGGCCGATCTCGACTTCCTCGCCGATGTTGCAGTACGGGCCCACCGATGTGCCGGGGTCAATCCGCGCCGAGGGGTGAACGATTGCCGTGGGGTGGATCATAGGATTGCGGATTGCGGATTGCGGATTGCGGATTTCAAGCTTCCGACCCGCAATCCGAAACCCGCAATTCCCGTCAGCCGTCAGCCGGTTTTTCGCGCTCGGCGATGACGCACAAGATGGTGGCCTCGGCCACCAGCCGCCCGTCCACGGTGGCCTGGGCGCGCATCTTGACCACCGTTTTGCGCAGCCTCAGCACCTCCAGCTCCAGGCGCAACTGGTCGCCGGGCACCACCGGCTGCCGGAACTTGGCTTCTTCGATGCCGGCGAACAGCACCAGCTTGCGCTCGCGGTCCGGCACGTCGCTGAGCACCAGCACTCCCCCGGTTTGGGCCATGGCCTCGACGATCAGCACGCCGGGCATGATGGGATAGCCGGGGAAGTGGCCCATGAAGAACGCCTCGTTCATGGTGACGTTCTTCAACCCCACCACCCGCTTCCCCGGCTCCATCTCGATGATGCGGTCCACCAGCAGGAACGGAGGGCGATGCGGCAGGATCTTCTGTATTTCTTTGATGTCCAGAAGCATCGTTGTTTAGCCTGTAGACTGTAGGCGCTGGCTCACGATAGCCCGCAGCCTGAAAGACGAGAGTATATGCGAACTGACGCCATCCTACAATTCATGCGTGAGCGCCGGCGCGATATGCTGGCCACGCTGCGCGACTTGGTCGAGCACGAATCGCCCAGCTCCAACAAGGCGGCCGTGGACCGCTGCCTGGATGTCGTGGCGCGCCGGGCGGAAGCCTTGGGCGGGCGCACGCGGCGCCACCGCGCGGCCGAATTCGGCGATCCGCTCGAGGCTGATTTCAGCTTTCCGGAGGGGGGTCGCGGCGCCGGCCGCCTGCTGGTGCTGGGCCACGCCGATACGGTCTGGGACCTGGGCACGCTCAAGCGCATGCCGTTCCGCGTGAAGGACG
>JAPKYU010000545.1 GCA_026394175.1 Acidobacteriota bacterium
CCTACGGGTGAAAGCCGGAGCGGCTCCCGGCGGCAACGGGGCAAACTGGCAGCGCGCCTACGACGACCTCCAGCCGGCGCTGGCGGCGGCGCGCGCCGGCGACTCCATCTGGGTGGCCGGCGGCACCTACTTTCCGACCCGTGACGGCAACCGGATCTATATCGAGCAGGGCGAGCGTGGCGCGAGGGCCGCGAGAGCAACCGAGGCACACACGCCGGCCGGTACCACGGCCAGCAAGAAGGAACCCGGCGCGCAGAAGGCACCAGCGGCCAAGCGGCCGGGCGTGAATCTGGCCGATCTGTTCGCCCAGTATGACGGCAACGGCGACGGAAAATTGAGCCGCGCCGAATTCCCCTGGCCGAGCCTCTTTGATCGGGTAGACCGCGACGGCGATGGCTTCATCACGCGCGCCGAGGCGGAGGCATACCTCCAAAGGAGTGGCGGAAATCAGGCAGGCGCGACGCAGACCGGCGGGCAGGCAGCACGCAGGCAGGCGCTGCCGCGCCCGGCGGCTTCCGATCCGACCGCGGAGCCGCCCGCCGTCGAGGGCGCTCTCTTGAAGCGCACACGCATCGCCGGGTTCACCGACATCCAGGAAGGCACCAACGGGATCGCCCTGGCCGACTTGAACCACGACGGGCTGATCGACATCGTTGCGACTTACTCGGCGCCCACCGGGACGGGCGGCGCGTGGGGCAGCGGCGAAAAGCTGCGAGTCTTCATCAACCAGGGCAACCTGCGCTTCAAGGAACACCCGATCAAGGTCCTGAATTCCAAGGTGTCGCCCGAGGCGTTCGGGCGCGGGCAGGTGCCCAACCTCGCCGACTTCAACCGCGATGGTCATCTCGACATTTTCGTCACCCGCCATGCCTCCATGATGGCCGGGCAGGCGCGCGCCGGCGTGGAGTCGGTGGGCAACTCGCTGCTCGTCAGCCAGGGAAGCTGGGACACGTTCAGGGATGTGTCCGACCAGATGGGCATCCGCAACGAGCTGGCGTACAACCGCCAGGTTTCGATCGGCGACGTGAACAAGGACGGCTGGCTGGATATCGCCGTCGGTTGCGACAACATCAAGAACGCTATGGGCGGCGTCCCTCACAGCCGGCTGTATGTCTTCCAGCCGGCCGGCAGCGTGTTTGAAAGGGGGACGTTCAAGGACATCGGCGGCACCGACCTGGTGCCCGATTTCGGCGGCTTCTACCACGACTCGGCGCGCGACAAGGCTGGGCCGGACATCACCCTGCGCGATCTGGACAACGACGGCGACCTCGACCTGGTGCAGTCCTACCATGTTGATGTACGCGAGCCGCTGCTGCCGTACTGGCCGGGCGAGTATCGCCAGGGCGTTTTCTGCTGGAAGAACCTGCTGGCGGAGACCGGCAAGCTGCAGTTCCAGAAGGTGACCGGGAACGGGCTGGCGGTGGAAGCGCGGCTGCGTTACAACCGCGAGAAGCAGGTGTATGAACCGGCAGGCAAGGCGCCCGGCCTGCCGTACATCTCAATGGCCGATGTCGATAACGACGGCTTGCTCGACGTGCTGGCCGTCGGCCCGTCGTCGCCGGCCTGGGCGCCGCGTGCTGAGGATATCAGCGGGCGCTTCTGGCGGAATCTCGGCAAGTTCCAGTTCCAGGAAGCCACCGAAAAGGCGGGACTGGAAGCGATCAATTGGGTGTACCGGCAGTGGTACGCGTTCTTCGATGCCCCAATCCCGCCGTACCTGCAAACGTGGCGCCCGCGCGGGAATTACCCGAACCAGCCCGGACTGCCAACCCGCAATCCCATCGACGGCCGGCCGTACTACGCCGACGCCATCTTCGCTGATTTCGACAATGACGGCTGGGTGGACCTGGTGGTGGTGGACCGCATGGAGTCGCCCGCGCTGGAGAACCGCGCCGTGCTGTTCATGAACCGCGGCGACGGGACGTTCGAGCCCAGCCGGCTGGAGTTCAGCGGGCTGAACGGCAGCGGCATCTGCGGCGAGGTGGTCGACTTGAATAACGACGGCCTGCTCGATCTGGTCTTCGCCGCCGACCCCGACAATACCGGTGCGGCGGTGAGCATGGAGCGTTACCAGGACCGGGTATTCATCAACACGGGACTGCACGGCGCGCGGCAGAACCACTGGCTGCGCCTGCGCTTCTCCGGCATCACCGATGCCGAACTGATCGGCGCGCGTGTTGAAGCACTTGAGCCGGGCACAGGCAAGCTGCTCGGCATGCGCGGTGTCTTCGCCAATCACAGCTACAAGAGCGGCGGGCCGCTGGAGGCGCACTTAGGCTTGGGCAAGCGCGAGGTCGTGGACATCAGGGTCACTCTGCTCAACGGAAAGACGCTGGCATTCCCGAAAAGCAGGGCCGACCGATTCCTCGACCTCAACCTGCAGACGCGACAGGCTAGGACGCTGTAGCGCCGGGTCCCTCTGAGCGAGCAACTCGGCCGTGTGCAAGTCGTTGAGGTTGGATATGCACAAACGAACAAGGAAATGCAGGAGGATACAATGTCGACCAAACGCGCTTTCGTCAACAGAAGGCAAATGCTGGGCGCACTGGCGCTCGGGGCGGCCTCGGCCCCCTGGTGGGCGCGCGCGGCCATGTCACGCAAACCGAACATCGTGCTGATCGTGGCCGATGACCTGGGCTACGCCGAACTCGGCGTGCAGGGATGCAAGGACATCCCAACGCCCAATATCGATTCGATTGCCCGTAGCGGCGTCCGTTTCACCGACGGTTATGTTTCCTGCCCGATCTGCGCGCCCACGCGTGCTGGCCTGATGACCGGCCGCTACCAGCAGCGTTTCGGCTTCGAGACGAACCCAGGGCCGGAAGCATACGCGGCCGAGAACTTCGGCTTGCCGCGCACCGAGACAACGCTTGCCGAGCGGCTGAAGACGCTGGGCTATCCCACGGGCATGGTCGGCAAATGGCACCTCGGCTTCAAAGCGGATCTCACGCCGCCCCGACGTGGATTCGACGAGTTCTTCGGTTTTCTGGGCGGCGCCAACAATTACCTTCCCGGGGCGGCGCGCAACACGATCCTGCGCGGCATGGAACCGGTCGCGGAAAAGGAATACCTCACCGATGCGTTCGGGCGGGAGGCGGTGGCGTTTATCGAGAAGAACAAAGGCCGTCCGTTCTTTCTCTACCTTCCCTTCAACGCCGTCCACTCGCCGCTGCAGGCGATCGAGAAGTACTCGGTCCGCTTCCCGAAAATCCCCGAGGGCAACCGCCGCACCTACGCCGCCATGACGGCGGCGATGGACGACGCGGTTGGCCGCGTCCTGGAAACGCTGCGCAAGAACGGGCTGGAGGAAAACACGCTGATTTTCTTTCTCAGCGACAATGGCGGACCCACGCCGCAAACAACATCGAGCAATCTTCCACTGCGCGGCTACAAAGGCCAGGTGTACGAAGGCGGCGTCCGGATTCCCTTCATGATGCAGTGGAAGGGCACTCTGCCGGCGGGGAAAGTAGACCGCCGGCCCGTGATCTCGCTCGATCTCCATGCCACGGCTCTGGCCGCCGCGGGCGCTACCTCGAAGCCGGAGATGAAACTTGATGGTGTGGATCTGGTGCCTTATTTGACGGGTAAGTCGGCCGGAGCCCCGCACGATACGCTCTATTGGCGCTTCCACGCGCAGCGCGCTATCCGGCGCGGCGATTGGAAGCTGGTTGCATCGCGCGGCACGGCTTGGGAACTGTACAACCTCGCCGAGGACATCGGCGAAAAGAACGATCTGGCGGCCAAGATGCCGGGCAAGGTGGAGGAACTGGAGGAAGCCTGGCAAGCGTGGAACGCGCAGTTGATGGATCTCCAATGGATCCGGCAGGATGCGACAACCGAGAGCGCGCCGAACCGGCCTCGCGCCGGCCGCGCCGCCAAGGCACCCGGGGCGGTCGGCAATCTGGAGGAGCGTTTCAAGGCGCTCGATCGCAACGGCGACGGCAAGCTGACGCCCGACGAATTGTCGGACCCGCAACTGTTTAAGCGTATGGATCTGAACGGCGATGGGGTGGTGACGCTCGAAGAAGCACGCCGCGCCTTTCCCAGCCGTTCTCCCGAAAAGCGATAGGTCAAGCAGCGCCAGGGAGCAAGCGAACATGAAGCGGATGCGATTCACGATCCTAATGACACTCAACCTCTTGGCGGGTTGCTGCGACGTTCCCGCGTTTGCCGGCGCGCAAGAGGCCGGAACCCCATCGATCGACGAGCGCTTCAAGCGCGCCGACCGGAACGGCGACGGAGTCCTGACACCCGATGAAGTGCCCAACGCCGAGCTGTTCAAGCGCATGGACCGCAACGGCGACCGGAAGGTCACTCTTGAAGAGGCCCGCGCCGCCTTCTCAACCACCGGAGCAGCGGCCCAACGGAAGGGGACGCCTTCGGGAAGTGCGCCGCCGACCGCGCAGATGCAGAGCACGCTCAACGTCTCGTACGCTCAACCGCAAGGAAGCGGGCCCAACCTAACAAGCCTGGATGTCCACGCGTCGCAGGGCACAACCGGCTGTCCGGTGATGGTCTTTGTTCACGGGGGCGCGTGGAGGGCAGGCGACAAGGCGGGAGCGGCCGGCGCCAAAGCCGCCTTCTTCACCAGTGTCGGCTGGGTGTTCGTCAGTATCAACTACCGGTTGTTGCCGGCGGCTCCGGTTGCGACCCAGGCGCAGGACGTGGCCAATGCCGTCGCCTGGGTTGCCGGCAACATTACCGAGTACGGCGGCGACCCGCGAGAGATTTACCTGATGGGGCACTCCGCCGGCGCTCACCTCGTTTCCCTGGTAGCCACCGACGACCGCCGCCTGAAGGAAACGGGCGGGAATCTGTCGCTGATCAAGGGCGTCGTCGAACTCGACACCGCGGCGCTGGACATCCCGAAGCTGATGAAAACCGGGCGGGCTTTCTACGAGCCGATGTTCGGCGCAGACCCGAAGGGATGGGCCGATATCTCGCCGATGAACCACGTAGCCAAAGGCAAAGCGATTCCGCCGTTCCTTCTTGTGGTCGCCGACAAGAACCAGATGAAGCTGGAGCAGGCGCAAAGCTTCGCCCGTGCCCTCCGGGAGGCCGGGGCCCGCGCCGAGATTCTCGAGGCGCCGGATAAGACACACGGGACGCTCAATGGCGACCTGGGCAAGTTGGGCGACGCGCCGACCAAGGCAATCATGGATTTTCTCAACTCCATCCAGCCGGCCCAGAAGCCTGCCGCAACGGCTGTGGGTACTTGAGGTGAATCAATGCTTCTTTCGCGCCGGTTTGTTCTTGCCGCCCCATTTCTTGCGCACTTCAATGCCGCTGTGAATGGCGCGGGCCTTCTGACCGACGTCGAGACCTACGTCCGCTTCGGGGAGCATAGGACAGCTACCCCGGCGGATTTGGCGACAAGCGAGTGGCTGCGCGGCAGGCTGGAAACAGCCGGCTTCAAGGCGGGATTTCAGCCGTGGAATCTGGACCAGTTCTTCCTTGAGCGGTGCGACATCACCCTCGAGGGGCAAAAACTGGACGCCTTCCCCCTCTGGATTCCGAAGAGCACCGGTCCTTCGGACCTGAAGGCCCAACTGGCTCGTTACGCTCCTGATGCAAGAGTGTCTCGCTTTCGCGGCTGCGCGGTGTTGATGGAACCGGGCGGTGCGCCGCGCAGCGCAGGACGGGGGAATGTCTCCGACGTCGAGGACTCGGGCGCTGTGGCCTGCATCATGCCGAGCGGACGTAAGGTCATACCCTAGGCTCAAATGCGCAGGGCGTGACCTACAGAGGTCGGGCTTCTCCCGGAGCGCGGCTGGGCAGGATCACTGGCGGGCGAGGCGCAGCCCTGTGCCCGATCCAAGCCGGCGGGCTTCGACAGAACCGGTCCCCGGGGGTTCACGCACGCGACCGTGTGCGCAAAACACCAGACCGTACGCGAGGACGCAGTCGCCTCGATTGCCGCCTGCCCGGCAAATCGGCGATTGCCTGCACGGCCAGCCGCAGTCCCAGGGAAGAGAGCACGGAATCCAGGCTGCGAAGGGCCGGATTGCCCGATTTGGACAGCATGCGGTAAAGGTTTTCGCGATTCAGCCCGGTCTGCCGGGAAATTTGCCGTAGCCCGCCGTGGGCGTCGGCAACGTCTCTTAACGCCAGCAGGAATACATCCGGATCGCGATCTTCCAGGCACGCGGTCAGGTAATGCGCGGCCGTATCCGGGTCTTTCAGCCGTTCCAGCAATTCTTGCTTGTAAGATTCAGTCTTCGCCACGCAGGTACTCCCTCCAATACTGTTTCGCCCGTTCGATGTCGCGGCGCTGGGTCCTCTTGCTGCCTCCGGCCGCGCCCTGTGCCCGCGATAGAGCAGGATCTCGACCGCCTCGTCCCGTTTCTAATTGCAGTTTAAAAGCTACCGGTTCCCAACCGGCCAAGCCGCATTTTCTGCGTCGCGGCGATGAGGAATACGGCCCAAGGGCAGCGAAAAATAAAAACATTCCCTTGACGGAATGTTTATAATTGGAGCGTTGTGGGTGGGTGTCGAACGGCAGGATTGGGAGCCATTGAAAACACGTGACTTGCGCGCGCAAAGAACCGGCTAAGTGGCTGATTTTCCAAATATTTAGGCTTGAAAAAGGACCTCCGGTCCTGGTATCATTCTTGTTGTTTCTTCTGATCTTCCAACTCGCTTTTTCCCTCGGGCTGAGCAGCGATTCCTTCAATGCCGGGCCGGTGTGGGGCCGGCCGGCGAGAGGTGTACCAAGTGGGTGACAAGGAAACCATGACGCCCTCCCGGACGGGAGCGCGTTCGCAAAACGGGCGTGGCCAGCGCACGCCGAACGGCCCGGAGCGGGCCCGGCCGGAGAATTCCAACGGCGCCGCCGGCGATTACAGCGCCGAGAGCATCCAGGTGCTCGGCGACCTGGAAGCGGTGCGCAAGCGGCCGGCCATGTACATCGGCTCGACCGGCGAGATGGGCCTGCACCACCTAGTGTACGAGGTGGTCGATAACTCGGTCGATGAGGCGTTGGCCGGCTTCTGCACGCACATCGAGGTCACCATCCACCTCGACAACTCCGTGACCGTCGTCGATGACGGCCGCGGCATCCCGGTGGACATGCACAAGGAAGAAGGGCGGTCGGCGGCCGAGGTGGTGATGACGGTGCTGCACGCCGGCGGCAAGTTCGACACCAACAGCTACAAGGTGTCGGGCGGGTTGCATGGCGTCGGCGTGTCGGTGGTCAACGCGCTGTCGGAGCGGCTGGACCTGGAAATCTGGCGCGACGGCTACACCTGGGAGCAGGAGTATGAGCGGGGCGACGCCAAAGAGCCCTTGAAGCGGGCCGGCAAGACCCAGCGCCGCGGCACCAAGGTCACCTTCCGCCCCGACCCGGCCATCTTCGACACCATCGAGTTCAACTTCGACACCCTGGCCCAGCGGTTGCGCGAGCTGGCCTTTCTCAACAAGGGCCTGAAGATCAAGTTGGCCGACGAGCGCAAGGACAAGAGCCACGACTTCTGCTATTCCGGCGGCATTGCCGAGTTCCTCAAGCACTTGAACAAGGGCAAGGTGGTGCTGCACGACAAGCCCATCTATGCCGAGGCGGAGCGGGAGGCGCCGGTGGGGCCGGTGCAGGTCGAGTTCGCGCTGCAGTACAACGACGCCTACCAGGAGACCATCTTCTGCTTCGCCAACAACATCAACACCGTGGACGGCGGCACGCACCTGACCGGCTTCCGCGCCGCGCTGACCCGCTCCATCAACCAGTTCGGGCAGCAGGCCGGCCTGTTCAAGGATGTGAAAGAGAACCTGAGCGGTGACGACGTGCGCGAGGGCCTGGTGGCGGTGGTCAGCGTCAAGCTGCCGCAGCCGCAGTTCGAGGGGCAGACCAAGGGCAAGCTGAACAGCGACATCTCCAACGCCGTCTCCTCGTTCGTGTACGAGCGGCTGATGGCCTATTTCGAGCAGCACCCGCCGGTGGCCAAGAAGATCATCGGCAAGGCCGTGGAAGCGGCGCGGGCGCGCGAAGCGGCGCGCAAGGCGCGCGAGCTGGTGCGGCGCAAGGGCGCGCTGGATTCCGCCGGCCTGCCCGGCAAGCTGAAGGAATGCCAGGAGCGGGACCCGGAGCGCTGCGAACTGTTCCTGGTGGAGGGCGAATCGGCCGGGGGCAGCGCCTGTCAGGGCCGCGACCGCCGCTACCAGGCCATCCTGCCGCTGAAGGGCAAGATCCTCAACGTGGAGAAGGCGCGCACCGACCGCATGCTGGCCCACGAAGAGATCCGCGCCATCATTACCGCCCTGGGCACCAGCATCGACAAGGACTTCGACATCACCCGCCTGCGCTACGGCAAGATCATCATCATGACCGACGCCGACGTGGACGGCAGCCATATCCGCACGCTGCTGCTCACCTTCTTCTTCCGCCAGATGCCCCTGCTGATCCAGCGCGGTCACGTCTTGATCGCCCAGCCGCCGCTGTTCCGCATCAAGAAGGGCCGGTTCGAGCGCTACCTGAAGGACGAGAAGGAGTTCACGCGCGAGATGATGCGGCGGGTGACCGAAGACCACGTGGTGCGCTTTGGCCCCGAGGGCCCGGCGGGCGTGGCGCTGGAGGGCCGCGCCCTGGCCAGCTTCCTCATCACCCTCACCGAGTACTTCGGCTATTACCAGAAGCTGGAAAAACGGCTGCACGAGCGCGGCGTCCTCGACCTGCTGCCTGAAGCCGGGCTGGAGAAGAAGGCCGACTTCCTGGCCGAGGCGCTGCTGAAGCAGCTCGAGAAACAGGTCCGCAAGCTGGGCATCAAAGCGGAGGTGCACTTCGACGAGGAGCACTCGCTCTACGAGTTGGTGTTCTGGGACGCCAGCGGCGCCGAGAAGCGCGTGAACTGGCCCTTGGCCGGCCTGCCCGAGTACAAGAAACTGCTGGTGACGGCACGCGAGGTGAAGCACTTCAACCACCCGCCCTTCCTGGTCAGCCAGAATGGCTCCAGCGTCACGCTCCATTCGGCGGGCGAGCTGCTGGAGCACATCGTCGAGCAGGGCAAGAAGGAATACAGCGTGACGCGCTACAAGGGGCTGGGCGAAATGAATCCCGACCAGCTCTGGGAAACCACGATGGATGCCGAAAAGCGCACGCTGCTGGTGGTCAGGCTGGAGGACGTGGTGGAAAGCGAGCATATCTTCACCACCCTGATGGGCGACGACGTGGAGGCGCGCCGCAAGTTCATCGAGGAGAACGCGCTGGACGTCAAGAACCTGGACATCTAAAGGCAGTGAAGAGTGACTGAATTAGCCAACTCATAACTCTTAACTCCTAACTCTTTTAAAATGGCGAATAACGAACAGAACCAGCCGCCACTGCCCGGCATGGGCGGCAACGGGCAGGAGCCGCCCCACAACATCGTCCCGATCAACATCGAAGATGAGATGCGGCGCTCGTACCTGGATTACGCCATGAGCGTGATCATCGGGCGGGCGCTGCCGGAGGTGCGCGACGGCTTGAAGCCCGTGCAGCGCCGCATCCTCTACGCCATGCACGAGATGGGGCTGGCGTCGAACCGCAAGCACAGCAAGTGCGCCGGCGTGGTCGGCGAAGTGCTCAAGAAGTTTCACCCGCACGGCGACACTCCGGTGTACGACGCGCTGGTGCGGCTGGCGCAGGGCTTCAACATGCGCTATCCGCTGATCGACCCCCAGGGCAATTTCGGCTCGGTGGACGGCGACCCGCCGGCGGCCTACCGGTACACCGAGGCGCGGCTGGCTGCGGTGGCCGAAGCGCTGCTGGCCGACATCGAGAAAGACACAGTCGATTCCCTCCGCAACTTCGACGACACCGTGTACGAGCCCAAGGTGCTGCCCAGCCGCGTGCCGAACCTGCTGGTGAACGGCGGGGGCGGCATCGCCGTGGGCATGGCCACCAACATCCCGCCGCACAACCTCTCGGAGATCATCGACGCCACCGTCACCCTGATCGAGAAGCCGGACACGCCGCTGGAGAAGATCATCCACACGGTTCCCGGGCCCGACTTCCCCACCGGCGGCTATATCTACGGCCGTTCGAACATCCTGGAGAGCTACCGGCGCGGGCGCGGCAAGTTCGTGATGCGCGCCAAGGCGGCCATCGAGCGCCAGGGCCGCGACAAGGACATGATCGTGGTCACCGAGATCCCCTACCAGGTGAACAAGGCCCGCCTCATCAAGCAGACCGCCGAGCTGGTGCAGGACAAGAAGATCGAGGGGATCTCCGACATCCGCGACGAGAGCGACCGCCAGGGCATGCGCATCGTGTTCGAGCTGAAACGCGGCGAGCAGCCCGAGGTGGTGCTCAACCAGCTCTTCAAGCACACCGACCTGCAGACCAGCTTCGACATGATCCTGCTGGCCATCGTCAGCGGCCAGCCGCGGGAGCTGGGGCTGATCGAGGCCCTCAAGCTGTTCATCGACCACCGCATCGATGTCGTGCGCCGGCGGACCGAGTTCGAGCTGCGCAAGGCGCGCGAGCGCGAGCACGTGTTGCTGGGCTTCCAAAAGGCGCTCGACCACCTGGACGCCATCATCAAGCTGATCCGCGCCGCCAGGGCGCCCAGGGAGGCGCGCGAGCAGTTGATGGCCGGCTTCGATTTCACCGAGCGCCAGGCCGTGGCCATCCTGGAGCTGCAGTTGCAGCGCTTGACCGCCATGGAGCGGGAGAAGATAAGCGAGGAACTGGCCGAGATCCAGAAGCGCATCGCCTCCTACCTCGAGATCCTGTCCGGCGACCGCGTCCTGCGCGGCGTGGTGATCCGGGAGCTGCGCGAGGTCCAGAAGCAGTACGGCGATGAGCGGCGCACCCAGATCCTCGATGAGCAGGCCGAGATCAAGCTGGAAGACCTGGTGACCGAGGAGGACGTGGCCATCACCGTCAGCCACCAGGGGTACCTGAAGCGCACCCCGGTCGCCGTCTATCGCACCAAGGGGCGCGGCGCCAAGGGGCAAACCGGGATGCGGACGCGCGAGGAGGACTTCGTCGAGCACCTGTTTGTGGCCTCCACGCACAGTTACATCCTGGTGTTTACCACCAAGGGCCGCGTTTACTGGCTGAAGGTGTACGAGATTCCGGACGTGGGAGCGGCGGGGCGCGGCAAGAACATCACCAACCTGGTGAACACCCAGCCGGGCGAGAAGGTGGCGGCGCTGCTCAACGTGGGCAAGGAATTCCATCCCGACAAGTACGTGGTGATGGTCAGTCGGGACGGCGTGATCAAGAAGTCGGCGCTCACTGAGTTCGACAACCCGCTGGCCCGCGGCATTATCGCCATGGGCCTGGACGAGCGCGACGAATTGATCAGCGCCAAGCTGACGAACGGCGCCGAACACATCTTCCTGGCCTCGCACGAAGGCATCTCCATCCTGTTCCCCGAGGACGATGTGCGCGGCATGGGCCGCCAGGCCCGCGGCGTCAACGCCATGGACCTCGGCAAGGGCGATTACCTGATCGGCATGGAGGTTGTATCGCTGGAAGCCGGCAAGAAGGAAGCCGGCCTGATTCTCACCATAAGCGAAAACGGTTACGGCAAGCGCACCCCGATCACCGAGTACCGCGTGCAGTCGCGCGCCGGCAAGGGCATTATCAACCTGAAGACCACGGAGCGGAACGGCAAGGTGGTGAGCATCATGAACGTGCGCGAAGACAGCGAGTTGATGGTCATCACCCAGCAGGGCAAGATCATCCGCGTGGACGCCTCCGGCATCCGGGAGACGGGACGCTCGGCGCAAGGCGTGCGCCTGCAGCGGCTGGAGGAAGGAGACCGCATCGCCGCCGCTTCCCTGATCCCCGCGGAAGAAGCCGAGAACGGCAACGGCCAGAAGCCGCTGATCCAGTAAGTGTCTTTGTTGTACCGCCGGCGGGACAACTCCAGTCCCTTTCAGGCGATTTTCAGATTGGAAGCGCTTACTCTGGTGGAGAGGTGAGACACATATGAAGCTACTGGCCTGGGCAATGCTGTTGTCGGCTGCGGCCCTCAATGCCGCCGCGCCGAATTATCACGTGGTGGGCAAAATTCAAATCGGCGGCGAGGGCGGCTGGGATTACCTCACCGTCGACAGCGCCGCACGGCGGCTCTACGTCTCGCACGCCACGCACGTCGTCGTCGTGGACCTGGACGCCGAGAAGGTGGTAGGGGACATTCCGGACACTCCGGGGGTGCATGGGATCGCGATCGCCCCGAAGCTGAACCGCGGTTTCATCAGCAACGGCCGCTCCAACAACGTCACGGTGTTCGACCTGAAGACGCTGAAACCGCTGGGGCAGGTGGCGACCGGCCAGAACCCCGATGCCATCTACTATGACTCGGTGTCGAACAAGGTCTTGGCATTTAACGGGCGCTCGAAGGACGCGACGGTGATCGATGCCGAAAAGCAGAGCGTGGCGGCGACCATCCCACTGGGAGGCAAGCCCGAATTCGCGGCCGGCGACGGCAAAGGGAAGGTCTACGTCAACATCGAGGACACTAACGAGATCGCCGAAATCGACACGGCGAAACTGGCCGTCTCCAAACGCTACCCCCTGACCGGATGCGACGGGCCGTCGGGGCTGGCCATCGACCGGAAGAACCGGCGGCTGTTCTCCGTTTGTGGAAACAAAGTGATGGCCGTGTCTGACCCGGAAAGCGGAAAAGTGGTGGCCACCGTGCCCATCGGAGCGGGCACCGACGGCGCCGGTTTCGATCCCGGCCGCGGGTTCGCATTCAGCTCCAACGGCGGCGACGGAACGCTGACCGTGGTAGGCGGCGGCCCCGATAAGTACGAGGCGGTGCAGAACGCGGAAACACAGCAGGGCGCCCGCACCATGGTCGTGGATCCAAAAACGCACAAAATCTACCTGCCCACGGCGCAGTTCGGCCCGGCGCCGGCGCCGACCGAGAAACAGCCGCGTCCCCGGCCGGTTGCGCTACCGGATACCTTCATGATTCTGGTGCTGTCGGAATAAGAGGATTGGTGGGCGCTCCCGGCGTGTTTGAAAGGGCGGGATTGCGACTCTGCGTTGCAGGTTCGGTTGCGGCGCCCGGCTATACGATCTCCTCGGCAAGCGAGTCCCAGCGCACGGCGCGCCCGCGCTTGTGGGCCTCGACCGACATCAAGATGGCCACCGCCTCTTCGAAGGCCCGGTCCACGTGGCAGCGCGGCAGGCCGCGCCGGCGGACGCAGTCGAAGAAATCCTCCATGTGCGAGGTGAGGGTGAGCTCATCGGGCGCCATCGAGTAATCCGGGGGAACGGTTGCCTCCCCGGGCTGCCGGCCTGTTTTTGTCGCCTCGCGCCGGGCCTGCTCCAGCTTTCCGGCGTACTCCGGCTTCCACTCCGCGTCATAGACCCGGCAAACCTGCTGGCCGACTTCCAGTGTCTTCTCGCGGCCCAGAATCTCCGTGACTTCGCCCGTGTGCCGGGTGTGGAAGCCGCAGCCGAACACGATCGCCAGCTCCTGCTTCGGATAATCGAAAATGACGTGCCACATGTCGGGGACGTCGCGGTCGCCCTTCCAGTAGTAATTCACGCCGTGGGTCTCCACGCGCTCGGGAATGCCCATCCCCATGATCATGTTCAGGCCGTCCCACACGTGGCACATCAGGTCGCCGGCGATGCCCGTGCCGTAGTCCCAGTAGCAGCGCCAGGTAAAGAACCGCTCGGCATCGAAGGGGCGTTTCGGCGCGTTGGCGATGAACCGCTCCCAGTCGATAGTGGCCGGGCCCGCGTCTTTCGGCATCTCGTAGATGGTGTAGTTCGTATAGAACTTCCACTCCGGCTGCCTCCGCGTCCGATCGATGAACATGCGAACCAGGGGAACCTTGCCGAGCTGCCCGGACTGGTAGATTTGCCGGGCGCGGTGGTAGGAGGGCTTGCTGTTGTAATGGTGGCCGAGCTGCATGACCACCTTGTTGTCCTTGACGGCGCGTCGCATGCGCTTGGCATCGTCCAGGCGCGTACACCATCCTTTCTCGACGTAAATGTCCTTGCGGGCTTCGGCAGCGCGGACGGTCATCGGGCCGTG
>JAPKYU010000091.1 GCA_026394175.1 Acidobacteriota bacterium
CAAACCAGCTCTCCCAACCAGCCGGTGCGGTGAGCCGGTGTCTGTCGCGTTCGCGCGCCCGATTCGGGCAGGCCGGGCGCCGGGCGCATTTCGTAGAGCGTCGAGCGAAGCCCCTGCGCGGCCAGTTGCCAGGCCGCCTCCGAGCCGGCCAGCCCGCCGCCGATGATGGTGATTTCGGAAACCTCCCGCGCCATGGCATCAATTATACGAGACCGCCGGGACGCGGCGCGCCGGGCCGCCACGCAATCCGCGGCATCGGCGGATTCCGCAGGTGCTATTCTGGAACGTGCCCTTCATGCTCCTGCTTCTCGGGTTGTCAGCGGCGCCGCCCGCCGAGCAGGTGGTGCGCGCGCTGGAAAGCCATTACAACCGCCTGCAGTGCCTGAAAGCCCAGTTTATTCAAATCTACCGCAGCAGCCCGCAGGCGCCGCCCCGCCAGGAATACGGCACGCTCTACCTGAAGAAACCCGGAAAGATGCGCTGGGAGTACGCCAGCCCGGAAGTGAAACTGTTCGTCTCCGACGGCAGGACCGTCTACTTTTACGTGCCGGAGGACCAGCAGGCCACGCGCATGGCGGTGAAGGAAAGCGGCGACCTGCGCCTGCCGCTGCGCTTCCTGCTGGGCCGCATGAACCTGAAGCGCGAATTCCACGTGGAGTTGGCTGGGGATGTCGCCCCGCTGGATTCAGGCAACCCGGTGCTCCGCCTCACCCCCAGGCGCAGCGATGATCGGGTGCGGGAATTGCTGCTGGAAGCGGACGCGCGCGACCGCATCCGGCGCGTCAGGATCACGGAGACAGACGGCGCCGTGACCGAGTTCCGGCTGAGCGCGGAAACACCCAGCCCGCCGCTCGACGACGCCATGTTCCGCTTCCGGCCCCCGCCCGGCGTGGAGGTCGTGGAAGAGACGGGGCAGCGGTAGAAATGAATTGCGAATTTCGGAATGCGGATTGCGGATTTCAGGCCGGCCTCGCTTGAAATCCGCAATCCGCAATTCGCTATGGTATCTTGCTGGCCGTGGGCAATCCCAAAATCACCAAGCAGGATGTAGCCGCGCAGTTTGGACGCCGGTCGCATGCCTATGTGACCAGCCCCAGCCACGCCGGGGGCGCCGACCTGGGCCTGCTGCTGCAGCTTGTAGCGCCTCATCCCAAAATGCAATTGCTGGATGTGGCCACCGGCGCCGGCCACACGGCCATGGCCCTGGCGCCGTACGTTGCCGACGTCACGGCCATCGACCTAGCCCCGGAAATGATTCGCCGCACCGAGGAGTTGTGCGCTTCCCGGGGCTTGCGCAACATCACCGCCATGGTGATGGACGTGGAAGCCCTGGAATTCCCGGACGCGGTGTTCGACGCCGTGACCTGCCGCATCGCCGCCCATCATTTTCTGGATTGCGTCAAGGCCGTGCGGGAGATGGCCCGGGTGCTGAAGCCGGGCGGGCGCCTGGTGCTGGAAGACAACAGCATCCCGGCCGACGCGGAGCTGGACCGCTTTCTGAACGGCGTCGAGTGCATACGCGACGCGACGCATGTCCGCGCGTACAACGAGGCGGAGTGGCGCGCCATGCTGGCGGGCGCGGGCCTGCGCGTGCTTCACTCCCAGATCCACCAGAAGGTGCACAACGTCGCCCATTGGCTGGAGCGCGCCGGCCTGGACGAGGCCGGCAAGCAGCGGGTCTATGCGGCGATGGCGGCCGCCTCGCCCGCCGCCCGCCGCCACTTCGAGATCGTTGAGGAAGCCGGCCGGCCCGCCTTTTTCACCGACGACAAACTGATCTTGATGGCTGAAAAACCATCCGCATAGGCGCCGCCGTTGTACCGCTGCCGAAGCGCTGTGCTAGCCTAGTAGATTAAGCATAAACGGACGGGGGCGCCGGTCCGTCCTTACTGTAGATTCGGGCAGGGGAAATTTGTCTCCGGGCCTGTTTCGCCCAAATGGCTGAGTTCATTACCAAGTTCGCGAACGAGCGCGGCCAAGTCCTGGAGCAACTGGAGCAGGCCGAAACCGAGGAAGAGGTGCGGTCGCGCTACGCGCAACAAGGCTACTACGTCTTCTCGGTAAGGCCGAAGGGAGCCTTCGCGCTGCGCAAGGTGAAGCTGGCGCCGGCGCGGCGGACCGGCTTCAAACTCGAGCCCTTCCTCATCTTCAACCAGCAATTCGTCACCCTGGTGCGCGCCGGCCTGCCGATCCTGCGGTCCCTGGACCTGCTGTCGGGCCGCATCGGGTACGCGCCGCTGCGCGAGCGCATCCTGGACGTCCGCGAGCGGGTCCGCAGCGGCTCCCTGCTCTCGGAAGCCTTCGAAGCCCAGGGCATTTTCCCCAAGATTTACACCACCGCGCTGATGGCCGGCGAGAAATCGGGCAACCTCGAGGAGGTGCTCGACCGCTACATCAACTACACCCGGCTGGCGCTCTCGGTCCGCAAGAAGATCCTGGTTTCGCTGGTGTACCCGGCGCTGTTGCTGTGCCTGGTGACCGCGCTGATCACCTTCCTTACCACCTACGTGATCCCCAATTTCGCGGACCTGTACAAGGGGCTGGAAGCGCGCCTGCCTCCCATGACGCAGGGGCTGATCTCGGTGGGCACGGCCATCAAGGACTACCTGGTGGCCTTCGTTCTGGGGATCGGGCTGCTGGCCGGGGCCGTCTACTTCTGGGTGAAATCGCCGACCGGGTCGGCGATGTTGGACCGCGTGAAGCTGCGGCTGCCCCTGGCCGGCGAGATCTGGCTGAAGTACCAGGTGGCCCAGTTTTCGCGCATGCTGGCCACGCTGCTGGCCGGCGGCATCCCGCTGCTGAACGCCTTGCAGACGGCCAGCGAATCGTTCGGGTCGCCGCTGGTCCGCCAGGCATTGGAAGGCTCGGCGCGCTCGGTCCGCGAGGGGCGCCCGCTGTCCGCCGGCCTGCGCCAGTCCGGCTTCGTTCCGGATCTGGCGGTGGAGATGGTGGAGGTGGGCGAATCGACCGGGGCGCTGCCGCAGATGCTGACCAGCGTCGCGGAGTTCTACGAGGAAGACGTCAACACCCGCCTGCAGGCCGTGCTGGCCCTGCTTGAGCCGGCCATCCTGCTGGTCATGGGCGTGGTGGTGGCCTTCGTGCTGGTATCGCTGTACCTGCCGATCTTCTCGCTGGCCGACCGGGTCCGGTGAGGGATTGCGGAATGCGGATTGCGGATTATGGCGTGGGCCGGCAATCCGAAATCCGAAATCCGCAATTGACTGATGATGACCGAAGCGTTGTACAAGAACGGAATGCACTCCAACGGCGAGCCGCCCCCGGCGGCGGCCGACCCGGCCGCCGAAGAAGCCCGGGCGCGCGCCCTGGCCACCCGCTACCGCTGCCCCTTCGTCGATCTCCACGAGCAGCCCATCGACCACGAGCTGCTGCGCAGCATCCCGGTGGACCTGATGTTCCGGCACCACTTCGTGCCCCTGCGCGCCCACAACCACACTTTGGAGATCGCCATCGCCGATCCCAGCCAGTTGCTCTCCATCGACGAAGTCTCGCTGCTGCTGGACAAGAAGCTGAAGCTGCGGGTGGCCACGCTCAGCCAGATCGGCGAGCTGCTGAAGAAGACCGAGCAGTCGCAGCGGGTGCTGGAAGAAGCCACCGAGGGCTTCACGCTGGACGTGATCCCGGAAGAAGAAGCGCCGGACGAGACCATCTCCTTCGAGAAGCTGACGCGCGACAGCGACATCAGCCCCGTCATCCGCCTGGTGGATACCACGATTTTCACGGCCCTGGAGCGGCGGGCCAGCGACATCCACATCGAGACGCGCGACGCCGAGGTGGCCATCAAGTACCGCATCGACGGCGTGCTGCACTACGCCATGCCGCCCATCGCCAAGGAATGGTCCTCGACCATCATCTCGCGCGTCAAGGTGATGTCGGAGCTGGACATCGCCGAGCGGCGCGTACCCCAGGACGGGCGCTTCCGCGTGCGCTACAAGAACCGTTCTATCGACTTCCGCGTCTCCATCATGCCCTCCATCCACGGTGAAGACGCCGTGCTGCGCGTGCTGGACAAGGAATCGATGAGCGAGAAGTTCCGCCAGCTCTCGCTGGACGCGGTGGGCTTCCTGGAGTACGACCTGAAGAAGTTCCGCCGCTACATCATGGAGCCGTACGGGATGGTGCTGGTGACCGGGCCCACCGGCAGCGGCAAGACCACCACGCTCTACGCCGCGCTGATGGAGATCAAGAACGACGAGGACAAGATCATCACCATCGAGGACCCGGTCGAGTACCAGATCAAGGGCATCACCCAGATTCCGGTGAACGAGAAGAAGGGCCTGACCTTCGCGCGGGGCCTGCGCTCCATTCTGCGCCACGACCCCGACAAGATCATGGTGGGCGAGATCCGCGACAACGAGACGGCGCAGATCGCCATCCAGTCGGCCCTGACCGGCCACCTGGTGTTCACCACCGTCCACGCCAACAACGTGGTGGACGTGCTGGGGCGCTTCCTGAACATGGGGGTGGAGCCCTACAACTTCGTCTCCGCGCTCAACTGCATCCTGGCGCAGCGGCTGGTGCGCGTGATCTGCGGCAACTGTAGGCGCCGCGTGCGCTACCCGGATTCCTACCTGGAGGAATCGGGACTGGACCCCAACGTTTGGCGGGAGCGCGATTTCTACGAGGGCGCGGGCTGCATCGAGTGCTCGGGGACCGGCTTCCGGGGCCGCACCGCCATCCACGAGCTGCTGGACTTGTCCGATCGCATCCGGGAGATGATTCTCGACAGGCGGCCGGCTTCGGAGATCCGCCGCGCCGCCCGCGAGGAGGGCATGACCTTCCTCCGGGAAGCGGCCATCGCCAAGGTGCAGGCCGGTGTCACCACCTTGAAGGAGATCAACAAGGTCACCTTCATTGAAGGATGATTCGAGTGCGGAGTGCGGAGTGCGGAATGCGGAGTGAAAGGCGGCTTCGCATTCCGCATTCGGCACTCCGCAATCCGCAATAGAGATGGGCGTTTATTCAGCACCGAAGACGGTTTTTCACCGGCTGTGGCGTGAGCCGCCGCCCTCGCTGGCCCTGGAGTTTGCGCACGAGGGGGTGGCGGCGGCGCGTTGGACGCCGGGCGCGGGGGCCATCGAGCGCTTTACCTATGAGCCGCTGCCGGAGGGCGCCTTGCGGCCCTCGCCGGTGCGCGAGAACCTGGCCCGTCCCGAGGAAGTGCGCCGGGCGGTGATGAACGCGCTGCACAACGTCAGCCGGCGGCCCGGCGGCAACCTGGCTTTGTTCCTGCCCGACCTGACCGCCCGGGTCTCGGTGGTGACTTTCGAGCAATTGCCGGAGAAGCGCGACGACCTGGAGCCCATGGTGCGCTGGAAGCTGAAGAAGACCGTTCCCTTCGAGATCGACGAAGCGGCGCTGGCCTACCAGCGCCAGGGGCGTTCCGGGCAGGGCGAGGAACTGGTGGTCGCGGTGGTGCCGTCGTCGGTGGTGCGCCAGTACGAGGCCCTGGTCGAGCCGCTCGGCTACCAGCCCGGCTTCGTCACCTTGTCCTCGCTGGCCGCCCTGGGATTGATCGATTCGCAACCCGGCCGGCCCGCCGGCGCCATGCTGGTGCGCCGCGTGGGGCCGCTGCTGACCATCGTGTTGACCAGCCCCGGCCGGCTGCGCATCTTCCGCTCCGCCGAGTTGCCGCCCGGCGGCAGCCCACTGGAAGAGATCGTCACCGATGTGTATGGCTCCGCCGTCTACTTCCAGGACAACTTCCAGGAAGCGGTGGAGCGCATCTACCTTGCCGGCTTCGAGGACCAGACCGAGGCGCTGCGGGAAGTGATCGAGCGCGAGCTGGGCGTGCGGCCCGCCGGGCTGCTGTTGCCCGGCCTCCGCTCCGCCGACGCCAAGTTCCTGGGGATTTACGGCATGGTGGCGGAACAGGCCAAAGAATAGCTGTCAGCTATCAGCTATCAGCTTGTCCACGCTGATAGCTGATAGCTTGGAACGATGCGGATTGAACTGAATCTGGCCACCCGGCCCACTGTAAACCGGCGCCGCTTTTACGTGCTGGCGGGCAGCGGGGTGGTGTTGCTGCTGGTCCTGGCGGTGGTCCAGGCCGCCAGCCTGGCCCGGAGCTGGTCGAGCGGCCGCGGTTTCGGCGACCGCACCGCGCAACTGCGCGCCGGAATCGACACCTTGGAGACGGAGCAGGGAGCGCTGGAGCAGGACCTGCAGCAGCCCCAGGCCCGCGACGTGATCGACCGCTCCTATTTTCTCAACTCCCTGATTCTGCAGAAGAGCGTTTCCTGGACCCAGATTTTCATGGACCTGGAGAAGCTGATGCCGGACCGGGTGCTGGTCACTTCCATCCGGCCCGAGATGATCGAGAACAACCAGATGCGGCTGGACATGGCCATCCAGGGCGAGTCGGTGCCCCAGGTGCTGGAGTTTCTGCGGCGCATCGAGAAGTCGGACAAGTTCGGCTCCCCGGTGGTGAGCACCGAGACGCCGCCGGCGCGCGGCGAAAAAGAGGCCTCCGTCAAGGTCTCCTTGAGCGTGTTGTATGTCCAAAAATAGCGCACAGGCGCAACCCGCGGCGGAAACGGTCCCGGCGCGGCGCGACGTGTGGCACAGCGTGCTGCCGGCGCTGCTGGTGTTGCTGGCGGTGGTGAATGTGCTGGTGTTCGCGCTGGCGCTGAAGCCGGTGGGCGCCCGCACCCGCGAACAGCGCGACACCCTCGAGCGCCTGCAGCAGGAACGGCAGGCGCGCGGCGCGGCCGTGGCCCGCCTCCGCGAGATCGTCTCGCGGCTGGATGCCGCCCGCATTGACGACGCCGCCTTTTACCAGGAGAAGTTTCTGCCGCGCAACGAAGGTTTCTCCATCATCATGGAGGAACTCGATAAGCTGGCCAGGGTCAACAACGTCAACAAAGGCAGCGTGGCCTACTCGCTGACCGAGGTGCCCGGCCGCCCCGACATCAACCAGGTGGAAATCACTACCATGGTGGACGGCGATTACGCGCGCATCGTGCAATTCGTGAATGCCATCGAGCGCAACCGGCTGTTCCTGCTGATCGATTCCATCGGCGTGGGTGCCGGCGGCACCACACCCGGGCAGCCGCGCACCGTGAAGCTGTCGTTGCGCCTGGCCGCCTTCTTCCGGCTGTAGCGGCGACCCCGCTTGGCGGGGTCGCCATTGCGGCCACTTGCGGCAACAGATGGCGGTCTAAAGACCGCCGCTACAACAACGATGAGTTTACAGTACCGAAGGGAAGACCGAAGCAAGTGGATCGCCGGAGCGGTCCTGGCCGTGATCGCCGGCATTCTGCTGTACCGCACGTTCTGGCCGGCTGGGGCGCCGCCTCCGGCACAGCCGCCGCGGGCGCGGGCCGGCAGCCCGTTCTCGGCCATGGATAGTACGGCGGCGGCGCCCAGAGCGCGCCTGTCGCCGGCCAACCGCCGGCGCGCGGCGGCCACGGCTGCGACTCCGCAACTGGACCCCAGGCTGTGGCTGGATTTGCTGGCCAAGGTCCAGGGCGTCAGCTACCAAGGCTCCGAACGAAACATCTTTCAGTACTACACACCCCCGCCTCCGGTGGACAAACCGGTGGCCAACCCGGTGACCGGCCCCGGCGGGGCAGCCGCCAAGCCGCCCGGCCCGCCGCCGCCGCCGCCGCCCCCCATCCCGTTGAAGTATTATGGCTACGCGGAGAAGCCCGTCGGCAGCCCGAAGAAGGCCTTCTTCTCCGACGGCGAGGAGATCTTCATCGCCGGCGAGGGTGATATAGTCAACAAGAAGTACAAAATCGTCAAAATCGGCGTGAACACGGTTGAGGCCGAGGACGTCACGACCAAGCATCGCCAGGTGCTTCCCTTGCAGGAGCAACCATGAAGAGTGCGGATTGCGGATTGCGGAGTGCCCGATTTCGGATTGCGGATTTCGGATTGCGGATTTCGGACTACGCTTTTTCCAAGTCCACAACCTGCAATCCGCGATCGGCCGTCCGCAATCCGCACTCCTGCTCAATCCGCAATCCGCAATCCGCAATCCGCAATGGCGAGGAGGGTTGGGCGCTGCTGGTCCTGATTTTCTTCTCCACTCTGCTGGTCATCTCGCTGTCCGCCGTGCTTCCCCGCGCCGCCATGGAGGCGCGCCGCGAGCGTGAGGCGGACCTGATTTTCCGCGGCGGGCAGTACCGGCGCTCCATCCAGCTTTACTTCCGGAAATTCGGCCGGTACCCCAGCAAGATCGAGGACCTGGAAAACACCAACAACATTCGCTTCCTGCGCCGCCGCTTCCGCGACCCGATTACCGGAGGCGAAGAATGGCGGTTCATCCACGCCGCGCCGAACGGCATGCTGCTCGATTCGGTCATCCAGCGGCCGACGGCGATTGTGATGGGCGCAACGGGAGGCACCTTCCAACCCGGGCAGCAGGGCGTGCCGGGGCAGCCCGGAATGGCCGGCCAGCAGTCCGGGTTCGGGCAATCGTCAGGATTTGGAGTTCAGTCGGGCGTTGGCCAACCATCGGGCGGCGCCTTCGTCACCTCTGGGCGGTCCTCGTCCGGATTTGGCCAGCCCCAGTCCGGTTTCGGCCAGCAATCCGGTTTCGGCCAGCAGTCCGGTTTCGGCCAGCAATCCGGCTTTGGCCAGCAACCAACAGTTGGCGTTCCCCCGGGCGTGCAGATTCCTGGGCTGCCTGCCGGGGTGCAGGTGCCGGGAGCCGTCCCTGTGGTCAATCCCGGCTCACCTTCCATGCCGGCCGGCTCCGGCCTGGCCGCCAGCGTCGGGACAATGACGACCGGCTATATGCCGCTGCCCACAGGTTCGCCGGCAGCAGCCGGGCCGGTCGGCGGGAGTGTCGGCTCGGGGCCGATGGGCGGGATTGTGTTTCCCGGCAGCGCCGGCTTCGGCGGCACAATGGGCGGCCTCGGCGGCCAGCAGTTCGGCAGCCTCATTGCCGGCGTGGCGAGCAAAAGCGAGGCCGAGGCGATGAAGGTGTACGACGGGCGCGAGAAGTACAACGAATGGGAATTCGTTTACGACCCGCGCCGCGATTCGGTGCTGATGGGCAGCATGATGATGCCGGGGATGGCACAACCGGGAGTGGCACAACCGGGTATGCAGCCGGGCATCGCTCAGCCCGGCATGGGCGCCCAGCCGGGTGGGTTCGGGCAACCCAGCGGCTTCGGGCGCCCGTCCGGGGTGGGCACCGGCTTCGGCAGCGGTTTTGGCCAACCCAGCAGCGGCTTTGGCCAACCCGCGCAACCCGGCTTTGGCCAACCCTCGCAACCCGGCTTCGGCCAGCCCGGAACCCTCCCGCCGGGCATGCAGCCGGGCGGATTCGGCCCGCTTCCCAGTTATCCCACTCCGGTCCAGCCGAGCACCCCCCGTAGGTAAAACCCGAAAAATGGGACGCAGATAAACGCAGATCGGACAATACAAATTCAGATTCAATCTGCGTTTATCTGCGGTTATCTGCGTCCCATTCCGGCCTATGGGCGCAGGGCGGCGCGCAGGCCCCCGGTTTGCCGCAGCAGGTCCAGGCGGGCGCGCTCGAGTGCGAAATCGGCGTCGAGGAACGCCAGCCAGTTGGCGGCCTCTTCCGAGTGGGCTTGCTCCAACTCCCGGGCGGAAACCCGCCCCTCCTGGAACCGCGCCAGAACAACGCCGGCCGATTCGCGGGCCACATCCAGCGACATCTTGGCCACCTCGCGGGCCGTTTCCCGCTGCCTGACCGCCTGGTAGGCCTTGCGGAGCTCCAGGGCCAGGTCGTTGCTGGCGGCGGCCAGCGCGGCCTGCACCTGCATCAGGTCGGCCTGGGCCTGGCCGACGCGGGCGCTGATACGGTGGCCGTCAAAGACGGTGAGGCGCAGAGACATGCCGATCTGCGCGTTTTGCCGCTGGAAATCGCGGAAAAACCGGTCGTAGTTGTTGGCGCGGCTGAGCACGGCATACTGGCCGATCAGGTCGGCCTGCGGCCAGCGCTGGGCGCGCTCCGACTGCACCCGCTGCTGGCGCGCCGCCACTTCCTGTCGCAGCCGCTTGAGCTCCGCGTTGTCCTCCAGGGCCCGCTCGATGGCCGACTGCAGAGCATCGGCGGCGTCGGGCAGCGGCGGAGCGGGCAAGGGAGTCTCGATGGTCTCGATGGATTGGCCGGCGGGAATGCCGGTCAGTCCGCGCAGCGCGCTCTCCAGGATGCCCGCTTGCGCTTCCAGGTCGGCCGCCAACTGGCGTTGCCTGGCGGCGGCCAGCCGGGCCTTGGCGGCTTCCAATGGAATTTCGCGCCCTTCCCGCACCTGCGCGCCGACCACCTGCTCCAGCCTGGCGGCGCTCTCCACCTCGCGCCGGGCGAAGCCCAGCGACCGCCGCGTTTTGTCCAACTCCAGGTAGATTGCGGCGGTCTTCCAAATGATCTCGTCGGCGCGCGACTGGGCGCCCGAGCCGGCCGCCTGCCACATCAACCGCGCTTCCTCGATGGCGTGCTTCTGCGGCCGGTTGAACAGCAGCGCGCTGGAGTTGAACTGGAACAGCGACGGCGCCGCACCTCCCATGCTGAGCGGGAATCCGATGGTGCCGGCCAGGCCCGACCCCACCACCACGTTGGGTGTGAATTGCGTGCGGGCCTCGCGAAAGGACTGCTGAGCTTTCTCCTGCTGGGCCGCCGAAAGCCGCATCTCGGGGCTGTTCGCGAGCGCCAGCTCCACGGCCTGTTTCAGAGCCAGCGGCTCGGCGGAAACTGCCACCGGCAGCAGAAGGAACAAGAACAATCGCATGCGACCTCCAAACCACAAAGTCACAAAGAGCACATAGTCCACGAAGTCTTAGTGTTCTTTGTGCTCTTTGTGTCTTTGTGGTTCCCTATTCGTATCGAAGTGCTTCCGTGGGGTTCAACTTCGAGGCGCGGCTGGCCGGCACACGCCCGACAATCCCGCCGCCCAGCCCGGAACCCGCGACGGCACGCACGACGGAACTCCCGGAGCCGGGAATGTTGTTTGGTTCGCGGCACCACCG
>JAPKYU010000696.1 GCA_026394175.1 Acidobacteriota bacterium
CTTGTATGGAATGAAATCGTACTTTTTCTTTCGGCCCTCAGCCGCGGTCAGGCAGGACCAGACGCCCGGCGCGATGGCGGCCGCAAGCATCCCAGCGGAGGTGCGAGCGAATTGGCGGCGGTTCATCCTCCCCAATATACCGCACCCCGCGGCGGCCGGTATAGCGCCGGCGCTTCCAGGTCCAGGGTCCAAGGTCGGGGAAACAGGGAACTTCGCGCCTCCGGTTGTCGTACCAGGTGGTGTAAGCTAAGGCAACAAGATGCCGTATTGCAGCAATTGTGGAACGTACGTGCTGGAGGCGGACAAGTTCTGCCCGCGTTGTGGCAGGACGCAACAACCGGGCGCGGCCCCGGAAGCGCCGGCTGGGCCGCCGCCCTCGCCTGCTGCGTCACCGCCTCCCCCTCCCCCGCCTTCGCCTCCAGCGCCGGGCGCGGGCGCTTCTTCCTTCACCAGGCCGCAGGCGCCGCGGGCGGCCAGCATCAGCGCCAACACCGCCGCCGCGCTCTGCTACATCCCAGTTGTGGGGTGGATCGCCGCGCTGATATTCCTGACGCTCGACCCTTACCGCACCCAGCGCTACGTCCGCTTCCACGCCTTCCAGGGCTTGTATCTGGCCGTGCTCTGGTTCGTGGCCCAGATCGTGTTCTTCCCGCTGGACATGCGCCAGCATCATTTCCCCAACTTCCCGTTTGGGGGTGACCGCCACATCGCCCTCTTTCCCCTCTTCCCCCTCTGGGGCATTCGGAAGATCATCCAGATTCTGGTTCTGATCGCCCAGATCATGGGTATCGTCAAGACACGCCACAACCGGGCCTACCGCCTGCCCATATTGGGCGAGCTGGCCGAAAAATCCATGGTCTAATTCAGGCTGGAGGCTGGAGACCGGAGGCTGGAGGCTGTCGCCCACAGCCTACAGCCCACAGCCCACAGCCTGTATAATCGACTTGTGTTACAGACGCTTTCGATCAGGACGCGGTCCCGCAACGAGAGCCGCGATGTGACGGCCGAGGTCGAGCATGTGGTTCGCGCCTCGGGTGTGACCAGCGGCATCTGCTACCTGTACGTGCCGCACACCACGGCGGGCGTGGCCATCAACGAACACGCCGATCCGGACGTGATGGCGGACGTGGAGCAGGCGCTGCGGGGCCTGGTCCCCCACAATGCCGGTTACCAGCACGCCGAAGGCAACGCCGACGCCCACATCAAGGCCGTCATGGTCGGCGCCTCCCAGAGCGTGCCCATCGAGAATGGCCGCCTGGCGCTGGGCACCTGGCAGGGCATTTTTTTTTGCGAATTCGACGGCCCGCGGGAACGAAAGCTCAGGGTGAAGATCATGGCCGGATAGTCCGATCGAACGAAGTTTTCGCCGAGTTCATTGAATAGCCGTTCAACGCCGGAATCGGCTGAGGGAAGGCCGACAGCCGTCAGCCGACCTTGAACATTGAACGTGCCCGGGAGGCGCCCGTGGAAGAGCAGGCCATCATTGATTTGCGCAGTGATACCGTAACCAAACCGTCGCCGGAGATGCGGCGGGCCATGGCTGAGGCCGAGGTAGGCGACGACGTGTATATGGAAGATCCTACCGTCAACGGCCTGCAACAACGCGCGGCCGAAATCTTTGGCCGCGAGTCGGCGCTGTTCGTGCCCTCCGGCTCGATGGGCAACCTGGTGTGCATCAAGTCGCTGACCCACCACGGCAACGAGGTGATCTGCGAGGAGCGCGGCCACATCTTCAACTACGAGATGGGCTCCATGTCCGCCATCGCCGGCACCGTGCCCCGGCCGATTTACGCCGAGGACGGCATCCTCACCTGGGAGATGGTCAAGAAGCAGATCCGGCCCAAGATTTACTATCGCGCGCAAACCGGCCTGATCTCTCTGGAAAGCACGCACAACATGGCCGGGGGCACCGTCTATCCCCCGCAAGTCATCGACGAGATTTGCGACCACGCCCATGCCCTGGGCATCCCGGTCCACATGGACGGCGCGCGCATTTTCAACGCCGCGGTTTACTTGAACAGCGACGTGCGCACGCTCACGGCCAAGTGCGACACGGTGCAGTTCTGCCTGTCCAAGGGTCTGGGCGCGCCCATCGGCTCGCTGGTGACCGGCAGCCGCGAGTTCGTGGAAAAAGCGCGCGTCTACCGCAAGCTGTTGGGAGGCGGGATGCGCCAGGTGGGGGTGCTGGCCGCCGCCGGCCTGATCGCGCTGGAAAAAGGTCCCCAGCGCCTCATCCAGGACCACCGCAACGCCCGGCGGCTGGCCGAGGGCCTGGCGCAGATCCCCGGCATCAAGGTGAATGTCGCCAAGGTGCAGACCAACATCGTCATCCTTGACATCGCGGGCACCGGCATGACCTCCAACGAACTTTCCGCCCACCTCAAGGAACACCGGGTTCTGGCCAACGGCGTAACGCCCGACACCATGCGCATGGTCACGCATCTGGACGTCAATGCCGAAATGATCGAGCAGGCGTTGGAAGTCGTCGCGCGGGTGGTGCGGCCGAAAACCGTGGGCTGCCGCGCCTAGACCGCCAGCCGTAGCCGCAGATTTCGCAGATTACACCGATTGACAGCCATTTTCGTCCAGTTCGCGCAATCCGCGGATAAGAACCTTTCCCCGTGTTCCAAAAACCGAGAGTCCAAAGCCCAGCCTTCAGTGTCCAAAGTCCCTGAACCTTCACGCCAAGGTTCTGAATCAATAAGGTAGCTGCGGAATCTGCGGCTTGGACGTTGGAACGATGGACTTCGAGCTCACCGCTGAGCAAATCCAGCTTCGCAAAACCGTACGGGAATTCGCGGAGGCGGAAATCGCGCCCCACGTCCGCGAGTGGGACGAGCATTCGACCTTCCCGGCCGAATTACTGCCCGAGCTGGGGGAGCTGGGCCTGATGGGCGTCATTTTCCCCGAGGAGTACGGGGGCGCGGGGCTGGGCTATATCGAATATGCCCTGGTCATCGAGGAGCTGTCGCGCGTGGACGGCTCGGTGGGCATCATCGTCGCCGCGCACACCTCGCTCTGCGCCAACCATATTTACAAGATGGGCGCCGAGGAACAGCGGCGCAGGTACCTGCCCGACCTGGCCTCGGGACGCAAGCTGGGGGCCTGGAGCCTAACCGAGCCGGAAGCGGGCTCCGATGCCGCCGGCACCCGCACCACGGCCACCCGCCAGGGCGAATGCTACCTGCTGAACGGCGCCAAAACCTTTACCACCAACGGGCGCTACGCCGACGTCTGCGTGGCCATGGCCGTCACCGATCGCGCCCAGGGACACCACGGAATCTCAGCCTTCATCGTGGAGAAAGGGACGCCGGGCTTCCGGCCCGGCAAGAAGGAAGACAAGCTCGGCCTGCGGGCCAGCGACACCTCCGAGGTGGTCTTCCAGGATTGCCGGGTGCCGGCCGCCAGCCGCCTGGGCAAGGAGGGCGAAGGCTTCATCGATGCGCTGAAGATTCTCGACGGCGGCCGCATTTCCATTGCCGCCCTGGCCATCGGCATGGCGCAGGGCGCGTACGAGGCGGCCCTGAAGTACTCCAAGCAGCGGCGGCAGTTTGGCAGGCCGATCAGCGAGTTCCAGGCCATACAGTGGAAGCTGGCGGACATGGCCACGGAAATCGAGGCCGCCCGCCTGCTCAATTTCCGCGCCGCCTGGATGACCGACCGCGGGATGCGCACCACCAAGGAATCGTCCATGGCCAAGCTGTACGCCAGCGAGGTGGCGGTGCGGGCGGCCTACGAAGCCCTGCAGGTCCACGGCGGCTATGGCTTCATCAAAGACTACCCGGCCGAGAAATATTACCGGGACGTGAGACTGTGCACCATCGGGGAAGGAACCAGCGAGATCCAGCGGCTGGTCATCGCCCGGCAACTACTGAAAGAATAGTTCCAAGTTCCAGGTTTCAAGTTCCAAGTTGGAGCCATCCGACTGACGCGTTTGGGAACTTGGAACCTGGAACATGGAACCTGGAACCTGAAACTTGTCCGCAACGATAGATTCCACCGTTGAGCGCATCCTGGGCGGCGACATCCGCTCACTGGCACGCGCCATTACCGCCGTCGAGAACGCCGGCGACGAGCGCGGCGAACTGCTCAAGCGCCTCTTCCCGCTCTCCGGGAAGGCGACGCTGGTGGGCGTCACCGGAGCGCCCGGCGCCGGCAAGAGCACGCTGGTGGACCGCCTGGCGGCGGCCTGGCGGCAGCGCGGCGAGTCGGTGGGCATCATCGCCGTGGACCCCACCAGTCCCTTCTCCGGCGGAGCCATCCTGGGCGACCGCATCCGCATGCAGGGGCATACCGGCGACAGCGGCATCTTCATCCGCAGCATGGCCACCCGCGGGTCGCTGGGCGGCCTGGCGCGCGCCACTTCCGACGTGGCCAGCGTGCTGGACGCCGCCGGCCGCAACATCGTCCTGATTGAAACCGTGGGCGTGGGCCAAGACGAGGTGGACATCGCCCGGCTGGCCGACGTCACCCTGGTCCTGCTGGTGCCCGGTATGGGCGACGACGTGCAAACCATTAAGGCCGGGATCATGGAGATCGCCGACATCTTCGTGATCAACAAAGCCGACCACCCCGGCGCCGACCGGCTGAACCAGGAAATCCGCGCCATGCTCTCCATCTCGCCGCGCGCCGACAACTGGACGCCGCCCATCGTGCACACGGTGGCCAGCCAGGGCGCCGGCAGCGATGAGCTGCTGGCGGCCATCGATCAGTACATGGAGTTCCAGCAGGCCGGTGGGCTGGCCGAGCGCCGGCGGGTGAAGCACTGGCGCGACCGCCTGCTGGCGGTGCTCCGCGAGCGCCTGCTGGAGCGCGTGGTAACCGATTTCCTGGGCAACGGTATCCTGGATGAATACGCCACCCGCGTTGCGGCCCGCCAGACGGACCCCTACTCGGTGGTGGAAGAGATCATCGGCAAAATAGACCTGAGACCTGAGGAGGACCCAAGCCGCAGATTCCGCAGATTGCGCAGACTGAAATCTGTGCAATCTGCGGAATCTGCGGCTTGGTCCGTTGGTTTGAATTACGCGATTGATCACGTTGGAATCGCCGTTCGCTCCCTGGAGGCTTCCCTGCCCCTCTACCGCGACCATTTGAGGATGGAGATGGCCGGCATCGAAGAGGTCGCCGGCGAGAAGGTCCGCGTGGCCATGCTGGCGACGGGCGAGAGCCGCATTGAGCTGCTGGAGGCCACGGCCGAGGACTCCCCCATTGCCCGCTTTATCGCCCGCCGCGGCGAGGGCCTGCACCACCTGGCGCTGCGCGTCGATAACCTGACGGCAACGGTTGAGAAGCTCAAGGCGGCAGGCGTCCGCCTGGTCAATTCCGAGCCCCAGATCGGCGCCGGCGGCCGCTTCTACGTTTTTGTCCATCCCCAGAGCGCCGGCGGCGTGCTCCTCGAACTCGTTGAGGAGTCACCCAAGGGCGTATAAGAAGGATTGGCAGCCAGCGTTCTCAGTCAGCCTCGTCCACGCGGCAGCGGGTGCTCAGGCCCTTGCCGTAGGCGCGAATGCAGCGGTTGCACGAGATGCAGGCGGCATCCGAAGCGCCCCGGCCCTCCCGCCAGCGGGCTGGCAAGTCGGGCTCGCGCAGCAACGGGCGCGCGAACCCGAAGAACTGAGGCCGGCCTACCTTGGCCATCTGCTCCAGCCGCTCCACCGACCGGTTTCCGCCCGTCAGAATCACCGGGATCTTCAACTGCAGCGCCCGGGCATGCTTCAGGAAGTATGACTGCTCTTCGGCAGTGCTGATTTTCTCTCGAATCGGATTATTGCCGCTGACCTCCATGGCCTGGACGCCGGCCCTCTCAATCTCCCCGGCCAATTGCGGGAAATTGCCGATATCAATGCCTCCCGCGACCAGGTCGTCGCAATTCACTTTGATGAGTATGGGGAAGTCCGGCCCGACCAGCGGCCGCGCCTGCTCGACGATTTCCCGGATTACCGCAACGCGCTTCTCAAGAGAGCCGCCGTACTTGTCGGTGCGGGCGTTGGTGTAAGGCGAGAGAAACGAACTGAGCAGATAGCCGTGGGCGGCGTGAAGCTGGACGCCATCAAAGCCGGCCTCTTTGGCCCGCCGCGCGGCCTGGGCAAAGGCGGCAACGATCGCTTCCACCTCCTTCGTGGTCAGGGCGCGCGGCTTGTTCTTCAGCCGGGGCCAGGGCGTCTCGGTCGGCCCCACCCGTTCGGTTGCTTGTCCCTGCATTCCCGCGTGGGCGAGTTGAGCGGCCACCTTGCAGTCCTTGCTCGTGGCGCGCACGACGGCGGCGATTTTCCGCAGGCTGCCGATGAAGCGGTCGTCGTCGATGCAGGTCTGCAAGTCGCTGGCCCGGCCCTGCGGCATGACACCCATGTGCCCTGTCATGATGAGGCCCACGCCGCCGGCCGCCAGGTCCCGGTACAGGTTGACTCCTTCCTCGGTGATGGCGCCGTCGCGCCAGGCATTCTCCGCCGTGGCCGAACGCACAAGGCGGTTCTTCAACCGCCAGCCCGCGATCCGGCCCTCGGAAAAAACGCGATAGCTGTTGCGCGATGACGCGGCGGCTGCGCCGGCGCTGTTATCGAGCCGGCACAGTGTGCCCGTAGCAGTTGCCGTCACAAAAAACCTTCTGCGTGTAGTTGGCACCCGCAAGTCCATGATCTTCACCTCTCGCAAGATTTATGGCGCCCGGATGGTGGAAGGATTATCTCTCAATCGGCCTGACATGACCAGATGCGCGGCAGCAGATTCTCCTTGAATCCGTGCAATCAGCGGCTCAACTTCTACCCAAAATGATTTGCCCTGTGCCGCGCCCGTCTGCGAGATCTGCCAATGCGTTTCACTCGCTATTCGTAGAGCCACTTGCCGGGGTGGTTGCGATGGTCCATGGCGTGCCATGGCCCTTGTCCTTTGCGGGTATCGCTGGTAGGTTATTGTGGATGGGAGCGATCGGGATCAACCGGGAGGAGGTTGTTCAACGCCTACGTGCGGCGGAGGCCCAGGTGCGAAGCCTGGGTATCCGCCGACTTGCGCTTTTTGGATCGGCGGCTCGTGGCGAAGCGCGCCCGAACAGCGACGTCGATCTGCTGGTCGAGTTCGAGCCAGGGCGGAAGACATACGACAGCTTTCTGGCTCTCGGGGAGCTGCTCGAACGGCTGTTGGAACAGCCCGTAGAACTGGTTACGACAGAGGCGCTGAGCCCCTTTATCGGTCCCCACGTACTGGCCGAGGCTGAGGATGTCCTTCGAGCCGCTTGAATACCTCCGCCATATCCTCGCGGAAACCGAGTACATCTTGGAGAGCAGTGCTGCGCTGAGCAAGGGAGAATTCCTTGGAAGCGAGACCCTGCGCCGGGCGTTCGTGAGGAGCCTCGAGGTCATCGGCGAGGCCGGCAAGAAGGTACCCCAGACTTTCCGAGAACAGTACCCACAGGTTGATTGGCGGGCCATGACCGGCATGCGCGACCGCCTGATTCATGGCTATTTCGGCGTGGACTATGACCTGGTCTGGGATGTGGTCAAGCACAAGATTCCAGAGCTTAAGCGGCAGATCGAGGAGATCCTGCTACGTCGCGGAAAAGGCGGTTGATCCGTTGATCCGCAGGCGCCCGGCAATTCAACCTCACTCAGGAGGAGATGTGGAAGCAGAGATTGGCATCGTCGGCGGCAGCGGCCTGTACTCGATGGAGCAGTTGCAGGACACCAGCGAGGTGGATATTCAAACCCCCTGGGGCAACCCCTCGGACAACTACCTGCTGGGGACGTTGGGCGGGCGGCGGGTGGCGTTTCTGGCGCGGCACGGGCGCGGCCACCGCATCATGCCCTCGGAGCTGAATTTCCGCGCCAATATTTACGGATTCAAGAAGCTGGGGGTGACCCGCGTCATCTCCATCAGCGCCGTCGGCTCGCTGAAGCAGGAGCACCGGCCGCTGGAGTTCATCATCCCCGACCAGTTCTACGACCACACCAAGCGCCGCGTTTCCACCTTCTTTGGTGACGGCGTGGCCGTGCACATCAGCTTTGCCGACCCCGTCTGCCCGGAGCTGACGAAGGCGGTGTACGGCGCGTGCCAGGCCGCGGGCGTCGTTGCCAAGCTCGGCGGCACCTACATCTGCATCGAAGGCCCGAATTTTTCAACTCAGGCGGAGTCGCGGCTGTACCGCTCCTGGGGCATGGACGTCATCGGCATGACCAACGTCACCGAAGCGAAACTGGCGCACGAGGCCGAGCTCTGCTACGCCACCATGGCCATGGT
>JAPKYU010000229.1 GCA_026394175.1 Acidobacteriota bacterium
GCCGGATTTGCTGTCCGGACTATATTTGCTTTGTTTTCAACGCCGGCAGGCCGTGAAAACGGTTGCACACTTGACACGTATGCTATAATGAAATTATAGAAACAGAGCAGTAATTTCAGAGTTTTTCGGCTCCGGCCAATACATAACCATTAAAGTAATGGCTACGGTCACGTAAACAGAAGAAAATAAAAGAAGTATAAATAGATACAACTATCCTATAATCCATTTAACCGGCCAATTAAACAGCGGGAAATGGGCGGCTGGCACCAGCGCACGGATGCTGGCTCCGTTCCTCGAGAACTGAATTCGCAAGCCACGTGGGATGCTGGGCGCGAGGCCCGGCGCCCCTCTCCCTTAAACCCTTAACGGAGAAGGGGACATTTCTACTTTGGTAAGAGAGGGGACATTTCTATTTTGGCTTGACATGTGGCCTGAAGCCTGTAGCCTGCGGCCTTCATTTTGTGGTACGCTTCCGCGGGTTTGGGGCGGGGAGTACGCTTCATGACCGAATACGCAGCGTTTGAGCCAACCAAGGCCGGCGCCAGGCAACTCAAGCTCCTGGAAACGCAGGAGAGCAAGCGCGGCCTGTTCATTGTGTTCGAGGGCCCCGATGGGGCCGGCAAATCCACCCAGAAGAAGCTGTTCAAGAAGTGGCTGGAGAGCGAGGGCCACCAGGTGGTCTCCACCAAGTCCAACACCTCGCTGCTGGTCAAGCCGCTGATCCGGGCGCGGAAACTGGCCCACGCGCTCAGCCCGGCGGAGGCCTGCCTGATGGAGGCGGCCGAATTCCGCCACCGGCTGGAGAACGAGATTCTGCCCGCCCTGTGGAAAGGGCAGATCGTGTTGGCCGATCGCCACCTGTTCACCAACCTGGCGCGCAACGCGGCGCGCGGACTGCGCCTGGACTGGCAGTTGAACGCCTATGCGCCGCTGTTTTGGCCCGACATGGTCTTCTACTTCGCCATCTCCGCCGAAGCTTCCATCGACCGCATTGCCGCCACCGGGGAGCCCACGTACTACCAGGCGGGTCAGGACGTCACCGACATCGACAACCCCTTCACCAGCTACCGGCAGTTCATGAAGCGCGTCCTGCAGGAATACGAATCGCTGGCCCTGATTTTCCATTTCATGACCGTCGATGCCGAACAGTCCATCTACACCCAGCACCGCAATCTCCGGCAGTTGTTCCGGCAGGGAATGAAGCGGCCGTGGAGGGAGTGGAACGCCGACGCGGTCCTGGAGTGGCTGGCGCGAAAGCCGCCCGCCGGTGAGGTGGAGAGTGAGTGAGAAAGCGCCCAATCAGAGTCGCCTGATCGCCCTGGAGGGCACCCATGGGCCGGATTTGACGGCGGCCACCGCATCGCTGCTGCGCAAGCTGGTGGCGCACAAGAAAGCCTGTGGGGCCAGCCGCTGGGACGTTTCCAACACTTTTTTCGAGATGCGCTTTGCCAAGTCCACCGTGCCGCCGGCCTCGGCCCGCATGCTGATCCTGCTCTATGCCTCCGACCTGGTGTTCCGGCTGCGCTGGGAGATCGATCCGGCCCTCAAGGAAGGCAAGCTGGTGATTGCCGCCCCTTACGTGGACACGGCGGTGGCCCTGGGCGTGGCCGTGGGGCTGCCCAGGCGCTGGCTGGCGGACTTGTTCAGCTTCGCCCCTAAGCCCGACGGCGTCTTCCGTATCGAGGAAAAGAAGAAGAACTGGCACAAGAAGTGCAAGCCGGGCGACGGGTTCATCGAATTCTGTTGCTTGGTCCTGGCCAACTCCCACCCCTACCCCGACCCCGCCGACATCCGCGCCAGAGCGCTCGATTACCTGGACAATCTGCAGGAGAAGAAGGGCTGCAGCGATTTGAAAAAGAAGGCTGTGGCCGCCATCTGCGGCAAGTAGTTCACCACCAAGGCACAAAGACACAAAGCGCGATCCTTGGTGTCTTGGTGTCTTTGTGGTGAATGAGGGCTACAGCGCGTCGTAGGGGGCCGGTTCGGCGGGCTGCTCGGGCTTGATGCGCGAAACGGTGTGGAAGAACTCACTGAGCTTGGCGACGCAGGCACGGTCGTCCAGGATCACCGCGACTTCGCGGCGGAAGTCGAGAGCTTCGGCGTCCAGCGAAATGCTGCCGATGGCCGCCGTCTGTCCGTCAACCAACAGCAGGCGGCCGTGCGAAATCATGTCTTTCCCCACCACGCCGCCGTCCAGCAGTTGCACCTCGACGCCCGCGGCGCGCTTGGCTTTCAACAGGTTGTGAATGCCCGGGTCGGTGATGCGGCGATCGATAATGGCAATGCTCTGGCCGGCCTGCTCCATCAGCCCCACGAACTTGGCGCGGGCCTGCTGGGGGCTGATGATCAGCCGCTCGCTCAAGCCCTGGGGCAACGACGACTCGGTGGAGTCGCGGTCGCTCTCAAACAGCGTTTGCAGCCCGGAGACAACTTCCTTCGCGGTGGTAACCAGGACGAAGTCGCAGGTCTTGTCGAAACACTTGCGCGTCAGGTTGCCGGAGGCGATCAGCGCCGTTTCCTCGTCGGCCACGATGTACTTGGCGTGATACTTGATGACCGGGTCGGCATAGCGGCGAACCTTGGCGCCCATGCCTTCCAGGAACATCTGCAGGTCGGCCAGCTTTTCCTCCCAGCCCTTGGCGCGGGCCGTCATCAACGCTTCCACCTGGACGCCGCGCCGGATGGCGTCGTCCAGCTCGTCCATGACCTTGAAGTCGTCGCAGCGGAAAACGGAAAGGATGAGCCGTCGGCGGGCGGAGCGAATCACTTCGATCACCGCCTCGCGCCGCTCGCCCTGCGCCACGATGAGACGTTCCTCGCCCGACGGAGCCGCTCGACTGTTGGGGGATCCTGTGGCCATTGCTGGTCCTGAGTCCTGAAGTTTAAAGGAGAAAGGGCAAGGGGGGAAGCTAAAAGTTGAGACAGGCTGTAGGCCGCAGGCTGTAGGCAAAGCGCCTACAGCCCACAGCCTACAGCCGGTGGTCAGCCTTCGAAGCTGCGCAGCGCGTCGCTTTCGTCGTTGAAGATCTGGAACACGGAGTCGATCCTGGTGTGGCGCATGGACTCCTTGACCTTTTTCTGGATTCTGAGCAGCTTCAGAGCGCCGCCCCGGCTGCCGGCCGAGGTCATGCTCGACACCAGCTCGGCCAGGCCCGAGCTGTCGACGTAGTTTACTTCCTCCATGTTCAAGAGGATTCTCTTGTGGCCGTCAAGCAGCAGTTCGCGCACCGTGTCCCGCAGTTCACCGGAGTGCTTGCCGAGCGCGATATCGCCCTTGATATCGATGATGACCACGTTGGCCACCTTGCGAGTGCTCACTTTCAGACCCACATCTTCCTCCGGCACGTTCCGTCATCGGCCAATCTGACGGCGGAACGGGTCAACCGATTATCGTGAATCCCGCTCAACGGGTCGAGATGTTGGCGGGGATAGAGAGGCCCGCGATTGTCAGCAAAACCATGGTGCGGTCGCTGGCGAAAACCTGCGAGGGCAAACGGACATTGACCTGGTAGAGGCCGGCAAAACCCGGCGCCAGGCCCGCGTACTGCACCTGCCCGGCGAAGCCGCCGACCATGACCGTTGCGGCGCTCTTCGTCGAAGCGGCCCCGCTCGCGGGCTGGCCGGTCACCGCCGTGCCATTGACAGCGCCCAGGCCGTTGGCGTAGACGAGCACCACCTCATTCGCCTTGGCCGGGTTATCCGGGGTGATGGCGCTGCCGTCGGCGTGAACGATGGCGAAAATGCCCGGCGAGGCCGCACTGACCGTGGTCGAGATCGGCGGCGTAAGCGACGTGACGCCGTTGAGCGTGGCGGTGATGATCACATTGCCCGGCGCGATTTCGAACGGCACCTGTAAGTTCACCTGGTTCGGCGAAACGTACAGCAGCGGAGCATCCACCCCGTTGATCTTCACGTTTACATTCGCCAGTTGGGTCGGCAGCGGGAACGAGGAAGCCTGAGCGGTGGACCCGGCCAGGCCGCTGCCGAAGATGCTGATCAGCGAACCGGGTGCGATATCGTTAGGCACAAAGCTGGCGGCGTTGACCGCCCGCAGTTCATACGCCTTGTAGGCGCCGGAACCGGCCGGTGGGGTTTGGGGAGGGTTAGCCAGTTGCGCCTTCACGTTGGCCGAGCGGCCGGCCGTGAACTGCCGCGTGATCTTGTTGCCGTCCTCGTACTGCTGCGCCGTGCAGCGAGCCGGCATGCCGCCCGGGCCCTTGCACAGGTAATTGGGATCGGCCAGCACGCCGGCGCGGATCTGGTTATATTCGTAGGCGGCTTCCGTATCGGCCCAGCCGCCCGGCCCGCCGGCCAGCGCCGCCGCTCTCGCCAGCGTGTCTAAATAAATCTTCTGCAGTTCGGGAACCGCCCAGGCCCTCTGGCTCAGCTTGTTCATGGCAATGTGCCGCCCGATGTCGAAATCGGTTGTCTGGAATGTTTCGCTCTTGTCCCACAGCAGGAACCGGTGCAGCGTCTTCCCGCCGAAGCGGTAGGTATAGAAGTTGTTACAGCCCCAGTCGCCGATCATGCCGTCGTTGTCGGCCGTGAAGTTCTCGATGGCGATCTGGGTCATAAACGCGTTCAGGTCCACGTATTGCGAGACAGCGTTGACGAAATCGGCGTCGCTCGCCTGGTTGATGGTGCGGAACATGGCCTCGAAAACGGCCCCACTCGGATTGCCCTTAGCCAGATCGTTCTCCGGCTGGAACCGGAAATTATCGCCCGAATACAGACCGGCGCTGGAACCGAGATACGTGAACCAGAACGGCGGGTCCACCCACGCGTACTTGTACAGGTAGCCGGTCGAATCGTTCAGGTTGTGCTTGATGAACTGGTTGTCGAGCGATTCGACCAACGAGTACATGCCGAAGAACTGGCCGTTGATATAGAGGCGCGCGGGCGCTTCGCGCACCACCGGCAGGCCCATCCGCGCGGCCAGCAGCATGGTCAGGCGCTCGTGCAGCCCCGAAGTCGCGTCCTGGCTGTTGTTGCGCAAGACGAAGGATTTGCGGCCCAGGAACTCCTGAGTGTCGTCGAACCGGTTCATATCCAGCTTGAGGCTCGGCTTGATCCCGCTGCGGCTGCCGGTGCCGCGCGATTTGATTCCGATCTCGGAATCGGGGCCAATCTGCTTGCCGTTGTACTTCCAGGTGAAGACCGCGGGATAGTAGATGTCCAGCTCGTAGTTGTCCCGCAGCCCCTGCCAGTCGCTGGGTCTCACCGTCAGGTAGATCTCCTGGATGACATTGTCGTTGAATATATCTTCCACAGTCTGGGCGGGGAGGGTGACGCTGCCCAGAACCAGCACAAACAGAAGCAGGGCCGCCGCCCTGACCGCACGAACCAACATGGTGTACCTCCAAAGTGCGTTTTCGGCCGATTACATCACAAACTGAAGTTGCCAGACCTTCATCCAGAAGGGCTCGCGGTTCCCGAAGGGACTGCGCACGGGATCCTCGATCTGTTCTCGCGTGGCGTTGAACTGGATCCTCACCATCCGGTTCCAATACCAGTTGGCCCCGAAGGTCCAGGCGAACTCGCGATTGCCGAGGATGTTGGCGGCCCGCAGGCTGCGCGTGGGCTTGCCCGGGTGCTCGCTGCTGCCAAAACGCGTCTGCTCGTAGCGGCCGGCGATCTCCAGAGCCCCGAGGCCGTGGAAGGGGATAAGGCTGTGTTTGGGCACTATGGTATCCAGTTTCTTTTCGCCGGTCACCAGCCAGGTGCCGGCGGCGTACCAGCCGCGCGCGATCAGGTCGGGCAGATCGTTGCCCATCAAGCCCTGGCCGATGCGCTGGTCGCGGACGTGAATGAATTCGCTTTTCAGCGAGAAGGGGCCGGGCGTCCATTGCATTTCCCCGCCCAGGCGCAACCGGTGGCCGTGAACAAACAAGTCCTGGAACCAGGTCTGCTTCGAGTACGTCCGGGCGCGCAAGCCCCCGGGTCCGCTCTTGATGGGGTCCGCCTCGGGCACCGCGCTTTCGGTAAACGCCCCGCCAAACTGGATCCCTTGCAACACGCCGGGCAAGCGCAGCAACCGCAGCGGTGTGCCGGTGAGGCGGCCGGCGAAGGTCCGGTAACCGGCGATGATATCGTTCTTGCCCCGCGCGCCTTCGCCATCATGCTGGAACAACCCCACCTGGTAGTGCAGCCCGCGCTCGAACAAGTGGCCGTGCGCCATGATGCCCATGTCGCGCGCCGGCGTCAGCGCCTGGCTGGCTATGCTGCGGGCGATGAAGTCCGTGTGCGTGGAACCGGTCATCTCCTCCATGCCGAAGGGCAGCTTGAAATGGCCGCCCTGGATCTGGAATTTCCGAAAATAGCGGAAGTTGACGAAGACGTCTTTCCAGGGATGCTTGGAAGAAAACTCCTCTTCCGACACTTCGCTGCGGACGTCGCGTTCCACCTGGTATTCGAAGATTTTAAACGCCGTTCCTTCCACGGCCACGCGCATGCGGCGCAGCTCGAACAGCCGGCCATCGTCCTGATGATGGATCTCCGGGTCAAAGATGCGGAAATCGGTGTGCACCTTGGCCCGGAAGTCGACTCTCAGCCAGTTGCCGAAGCGCAGCGACGGGTATCTGCGAAACACAAAGCGGAACTTGCGCGTGCTCTTCTTCTGGTCCTTATCCTCCTGCGCGGATTCGCCGGCAGCGGGGGAGCCCGATGGAGAAGCGGCCGCCGTGGAAGAGTCGTCGGCGGTGGCCGCGCCGGTCAGCAGCGAAATCGGAATGCGTACTTGAGCGGCCAGCGGCGCAGGCGGCAGACAAGCCAGACCTACGGCCAAAATCAGAACCCCGGCTCCCCTGAGAAGAATCATTGGTCCTCCGCAATTCAAGCCCCTACTCTCTTACACCTCGTCCTTCTTCGGCATCCTCCACACCACCGACTTGATCCCCTGCGCGCTGCCCATCAACTGGCTGCTCAGTTCCTCGAGCGAGGTCTCGGGGTCCAGCTTGACGGAATAGGTGATGGCGGCCTTCTCACCCTGGGAAATCTCGCGCGGCTCGAAAACGACGCGGTGGCGCGCGAACACGCTCTGGACGTGAGCGATGGGGAAATCGCGCGAGTCGGCCAGCAACTGCACCATCATGGCGCGCTGCTTCTCCTTGCCGATATGGTCGAGCACCACAAGGAAGCAGCACAGGAAGAAGGTGCCCATCCCGGCGACGGCGAAGGCGCCCACTCCACAAGCCATTCCCAGGCCCACCAGCAGGAACAGGAAGGTGGTGTCGCGGGGATCCTCGACCGGGGTGCGGAAGCGGATGATGCTCGCCGCGCCCGCCAGACCAAAGGCCCGGGCCACGGAGTTCCCAATCAAAATCATCATCAGCGCCCCGGCCACACAGAGCAGAACCTGCGCCTGCTCCAGCGAGCGCGAGGCCGGCCGGTCTCCGCGCGTGCGCTTGTGGACAGCCGTGAGCACCAGGCCGATGAAGGCGGCCAGCAAAAGCTTCAGCCCCTCCAGCAGGGGATGGACCGTCGTGGTGGTTGTTCGCTGCGCGGTTTCGAACCCCAGCGAGGCCGGCACTTCCGGAATGGACAGGGAGTGCGGCCAGTGGATGCCGGCAAACAACAGGGCGGCCAAGGTGGCGGCGCTGCCCGCCACCAACCCGATGGTTTTCCACGGCCAGACCCTGGTCTCGGCCGCCTGCAGCGTGTCGTAAACCTCCAGCACGTCATTGAGGCGCATGTCCTGCAGGACCGTGCGCACCTTGTCGCTGGGGGCGGCCAACCGGAACGTGCCGCCCACTCTCTGCGCCGAAGTGTACCCGCGCACCAGGGCGCGCGTGCCCACCGTGTCGATGTCCGAGACCCCGCTCAGGTCCAGGACCAGGTGGCGGTAGCCGGCGGCCAGCAACTCCTGCACCCGCCGTTCGTATTCTTCGGCCGGGCCCCCGCCAATCAGAGGCTCTTGCGGCGAGAGGACTATTCGTTTGCGCCCGGTGTGCCGCGATTCAGACATCTCGCCCTCCGAGGTGGGCCAAAGGTAACACAAGAACCCGACGCCGGACAATGACCCCCAAAAACCATTTAGACCTGCGACTTGAGACCTGCCACTTGAGGGAGGGGAAATTCCCGCTCTCAGGTCCCAGGTCTACTCACGCCATGCGGGCCAGTTGGCTTGGGGTCAGCAACCAGCGCAACTGGCCGGCCGGCCGCTCGGTCTGCACGGCCGACAAATCGATCCGGATAAAGCCGGATTTCTTCAGGTTGATCGAAAGCTGCGGGGTGTTCAGCAAAAAGGCGGCAAACTCGGTGAGCAGCGGCTCGTGACCTACCACCATGATGGCCTTGGCGGCGGCGTGCGGCCGCAGCCCGGCCCAGATCCGCTGCGGGCTTCCGTCCGGCTTCAGCGCCTCCAGTCCCTGCGGCTTGCGCCGGCGCAACAGCCGCGCCGCCACCAGCGCGGTGTCCCAGGCGCGCTGGTACGGGCTGGACAGGATCAGATCGGGCTGCACGCCCAACTCCCGCAGGCCCCGCACCGCTTGCTGCAGTTCTTTCAGCCCTTCCTCGGTCAGGCAGCGCCGGCTGTCGCTGAGGTTGGGCCGCTGCGCTTCGGCAATCGCATGCCGCAAAATATAAAGTTTCATTTTGCCGCCGCCGTGTTCTTGTGGTTCAGCAGCTCCCGCACCCGCCGCTGCAGCTTCTCAAAGACCTCCTCGACCATGCCGTTGGCGTCCACTTCGTTGAACCCGTAAAAACTCGACATGCGGTCGAAGATCTCCAGCATGCGGGTCTGGTAGCGGCAAAAGCTCTCGAACATGTCGCGGCCCAGCCGCATGTCCATGCCCGATTCCCAATAGTCAAAGCCGCGGGTAAAGGCCACGCGCGGGATCAGGTGGTCGAGGTCGGCCTTCAGGTAGTAAATGGCGGTGGGGACCACGGCCACGCCGAAGATGTCGCGCACCCAGGCCTCGTCGGCGCCGCGCACCACGGCCCGCGCGATCTGGGAGTAAATGTAGCGGTCCGTCAGCACAATGAAGCCGGCCCGCAGCGCGGGGATGATCTGGTTCTCCAACTGGTCGGCAAAGTCGGTGGCGTAGAACAGGGTGAAGGTGAGCAGGTTGAGGATGTTGCCTTCCTTGGCGCGCTTGATGCCTTTGCCGGCCAGCGCCGAGCGCGTCAGGCCGGTGTCGAAGACGGCGTGCCCGCGCTGCTCCAGCCACTGCCGCAGCAGCGCCACCTGCGTGGAGCGGCCCACGCCGTCGGTCCCTTCCACCACGATCAGCTTGCCTCGCAATTCGTCCAGCTTGACGCCGGGCAAACCGCTACCGTAAAAGCGAAACCTTTCCATGTTTGGACAACCGTTTCACGCCTTCCAGCTTGGGCTTGACGATGGCCCGCATCTGCGCCTGCTGCTCCTCGATGGACAAGGTGGCGTCGATGACCATCAAGCCGAACTCCTTGGACAGCAACTCGTACTGCTGCAGGATGCGCCGCTGGAACAGCCGAAAACTCTCCTCGATGTCGTCGCTCAGGCCCAGGTCCATGCCCGCTTCGTAATATTTCAGCGCGTTGCGGCCGCCCAGGATCCTCCCCAGCGCCACTTCCAGCGGGACGCGGTAGTAGAACGCCAGCGTGGGTTTGATCGCGAACCGGTAGAGCTGCCGGACGTAATTCGGCTCCACCCCCCGCACCACGTCGCGGGCAAACGCCGTGTACATGTAGCGGTCGGAGAGCACCATTCCGCCGCTGCGCAGCGCGGGCAGGATGTCCCGCTCGGTGCGATCCGCGAAGTCGGCGGCATGCGTCAGGCAGAAGGTGGTGGCGGTCAAGATGCGCCGGTCTTTCCCGCGCTTGGTGATTTGCTTGACCAGCGCAGAGGAATTCCATTCGCTGAAGCGGACCGGGTATCCCTGGTTGACCAGCCACCTCTGCAAGAGCGCCAACTGCGTGCTCTTGCCTGACCCATCGATGCCTTCCACCACGATCAGGCGGCCGGCACCCAGCTGCGGAAGTGCTTTGACCATGACGAATCGCTTATTCTACGCCAATCCGGGCACTTTACCCAAGCCCATTGACGACCCCGATGTCCCCTTCCGCCCGCAGCACGGCAGGCGCACGGCGGTCGGCGGGAAAGCCGTCAGCCGACAGCCGTCGGCCGGTTCTGTGCTAACATGCGCGGTCAGTGAAGCGCGCCAGGTAGTGTTGTGTAACAGAAACAGGTCGTCAGTGGCGAAGACAGAAAGCCGAAAGCGGAAGGCGGCAGAACCAGGCGGGTGCCGCTTTCAGCCTTCTGCTTTCCGCCTTCGCCTTGTGTCGGGTCATTTCTGAAACAGTACACTGGGAGCCGGGAATGCCAGCGGGGAGAAACACGCGGAGCAGGTCGGAGGGAAAGCGCACCCAGCTCTGGGCGGAGCAGGTGGTCCGCGGGCGGCTGGCCGTCTTCGTCCAGGAGCTGCGCCGGCTGGAGCGCTCACCCACCCCGGACGCCGTCCACGATGTGCGCGTGGCCTCACGCCGGTTGCGGGCCGCGCTGCTGCATCTGGAACCGTGCTTCCGCAAGCGCGATGCCCGCAGCCTGCGCGCGGCCGTGCGCAAGCTGGCCCGGGTGCTGGGCGAGGTGCGTGACCTCGACATCCTGATGGCCAACCTGCCGCAGAAGAACGCCCGCCCCGGCTCGCCCATACCCCGCCTGGTGTCACGCCTGCGCGCGCAGCGCCAGAACAAGCTCAAGCGGGCCTTGCCCGAAGCCCGCTGGCTGCGCGCCGTGCTGCCGGGATTCAAAGAAAGGCTGGTGGGCTGATGCGCCGCGTCCGCCCCGCCCGGCCGGTCCTCACGCATTTCCGGCGCCTCCTGCCCAGGCTGCTGCGCCGCTATTTCCGCAAGGGCCGGGCGCTGGCCGCCGACCGGCGGGCCGCCAGCGAGCAGCTTCACTGCTTCCGCATCCGCACCAAGCGCATCCGTTACGTCACCGAGCTGTACGCCGAAGTCTTCGAGCGCGAGCTCAGAGGCGTGCTGGCGCAGTTCCGCGGCATCCAGCAGACCCTCGGCGCCCACCAGGACCAGTCGATGATCGCCGCCTACTTTGAAGGCCGCTTGAAAAAGGTCAAGAGCGCCACGTTCAAAAAAGAATACCGGCGCCTGCTGGAGCGCTCGCGCAAGCGGCAGGAATCGTTGCGCCAGGCGTTTTCCCGCCGTTGGCGGCGTCTGCAGCGGAGCGACTTCGAGCAGGGCCTGTTGCAGCGCATCAAGGTTGCGGGCGCAAGACAGTAGCCGGGAGTCAGGAGCAGGCAGCCGCCGGCCTACAGCTCACAGCCTGCAATCGGCGGTCCCGAATCGGGTGTATCCTCGGGCAGAACTCACGGGCGGAGGATTTATGACAAGAAGAACTATGGTTTGCGCGCTGGCGCTGAGCGTGGTCATCTGGCTGGGCGGCATGTTGCTCACCGCCCAGGAAGCGAAGCCGGCCGCGGCCCAGGCGGCGGCCAAGGCTGGGGAGCGAATCGCGCTGCCGGCGGCGGCGCGCGAGGGCGGAATGGCGCTGCACGAGGCGCTGGCCCGCCGGCGCTCGATCCGCGAGTACACCGACAAGGTCCTGAGCGAGCGGGAACTGGGGCAGTTGCTGTGGGCGGCACAGGGCGTCAACCGTCCCGACGGCCACCGCACGGCGCCCTCGGCCATGGCCCGCTATCCGCTCGAGCTATACGTGGCCACGCCCTCGGGGTTCTTTCATTACGAGCCACGCGAGCATCAACTCGAGCGGCGCGGCGGAGACCTGCGGCCCGCCATCTCCAAGGCCGCGCGCGGCCAGAAACAGATCATGCTGTCGCCCGCCGTGTTCGTGTTCACCGCCGTATTCGAGCGCATGGGCGCGAAACCCGATGACCCGCGCGCAGCACGCTGGATTTATGCGGAAGCCGGCCACGCGGCCCAGAACCTGCTGCTGGAGGCCGTGGCGCTGGGATTGGGCGGGGTGCCGATGGGGGGCTTCGACGACAAGCAACTCCAGGAGAACCTCTCGCTGCCCGCCGATCACCGGCCGGTCTACATGGTCCCTGTCGGACAGCCGCGCTGAGGTTGCGGCCGTAGCTGCTCCGTGCAGTAAAATAGGGTTACGCAGGCAACAACTCCGGTGCGCGGCGGGCGTCAGGCCGGCCCGCATTCGGGCCGGCCAGAGGGCATCCGTGCCGCGGGCCGGATCATCCATTGGGAAAGCGTGGCCGTCGCCACGCGACAAGACAGGCATGGGCGTATACACTCTGGTGTTGGTCGGAGCAGGCATTGTGGCAGGGGGCGTCGCGGTGGCTCTTTCCTTCCGTGGCAGAAAGAGCGAGGCGGAGAAGGAACGCGAGCGGCGGTTGAAGATCAACGCCGCAGGCCGCATTTGCGATGGGACCATCGAGAAGCTGGCTGAGCCGGCCACCGCCGGCAGCGCCCGCCTCCTCTACTACTCCTACACGGTTGGCGGGGTCACCTACTCGGCCGCCCAGGATCTGTCCATGCTCCCGCCCAAGGTGCGGATCGGCAACTGCCACGAGGGCTTTCCGGCCAGCGTCAAATACCACCCCCAGGATCCATCCAGCTCGATCGTCATCTGCGAGCTTTGGAGCGGCCTACGGCCTGCAGCCCACAGTTGAACCGCCTCCCTTACGGTGTTATGCTTGCTTCCTGTCTAGCCTGCCAGCTCTTTCGTAAAGGAGTGTACAGCTATGTCAGGCCATTCAAAATGGGCCACCATCAAGCACAAGAAGGCGGCGACGGACGCCAAGCGAGGCCGGACGTTCACGCACGTGATCAAGGAAATAACCGTAGCGGCCCGCAATGGCGGCGGCGACCTGGACGCCAATCCGCGCCTCCGCACCGCGGTGGCGGCGGCCAAGGCAGCCAGCATGCCGGCCGATAACATCAAGCGGGCCATCCAACGCGGAACCGGCGAGTTGCCCGGCGTTCAGTACGAGGAAGTGACCTTCGAGGGTTACGGCCCGGGAGGCGTCGCTATTCTGGTCGAGGTCGCTACCGACAACCGCAACCGCACCGTCAGCGAAATCCGGCACATCTTCTCCAAGCAGGGCGGCAACCTCGGCGAAGCCGGCAGCGTCGCCTGGATGTTCAAGAAACGAGGCTATCTCGTCGTTCCCAAGGAAAAGGCCGACGAGGAAACGCTGATGTCGATCGTGCTGGATGCCGGCGCCGACGACATGCGCGACGACGGCAGCAGTTGGGAAGTCATCACCCCACTGGAGAGCTTCGAGGCCGTTCAGCGGGCGCTGAAAGCCAGCCATATCGACGCCGCGGTCGCCGAGGTTTCCTTGATCCCGGCAAACTACATCAAGCTGGAAGGCAAGAACGCCCAGCAGATGGTGCGGCTGATGGAAACATTCGAGGAGCACGACGATGTCCAGCACGTCTATTCCAACTGCGACATCGAAGAAAAAGAACTGGAAGCCGTCAGCGAATGAAGAAGGTTGCAGGTGACAGGTTGCAGGCGGAGTCGCTGCCACCTGCCACCTGCCACCTGTAACCTGACATGCGCGTACTGGGCATCGATTGCGGCTCGCAACGGACCGGCTACGGCATCATCGACAGCGATGGGATCTCTTACGAATTGGTGACCTGCGGCGTCATCCGCGTTTCCCCCCGGTGGCCTCTTCCCGAACGCCTGCTGAAGATTTGCGAGGAACTGGAGCGACTGGTCGGCGACTACTCACCGCAGGTGGCCGCCATCGAAGACGTGTTCTTCGCCCGCAACGTCAAGAGCGCGTTGACACTGGGGCACGTGCGGGGCGTGGCGATGCTGGCGGCGGCCCGGGCACGCATCCCGGTGGCCGAGTATTCGCCCCTGCAGGTGAAATCCAGCGTGGTCGGGTACGGGCGGGCGGAGAAACGGCAGGTGCAGCACATGGTCAAGGTGCTGCTGCGGCTGCCGGAGCCGCCGGAGTCGGAAGACACCGCCGACGCCCTGGCCATCGCCATCTGCCACGTCAACATCGCCCGCGCGGCACAGGCGCTGGGCCACCCTGCCGCGGCCGGCGCGTCCCGCCGGCCAGCCTCGCGCCCCAGGCGAAAGAGAATCGTATGACTCATCAGGCTACAGGCTACAGGCTGCAGGCTACAGGCCGGCTGAAGGCTGGAGGCTGGAGGCCACGGGCCACAGGCGCTGCCCGGCCGCTTGCTCTCGCCTTGATCCTGCTCTCCCTGATGGTTGTGCCTGCCGGCTCGCGGCAGGAGCCGCCGGCCAAACCCGCCCAGGCGAAACTCACCTTCATCAAGCAATTCCCGGGCAGCGTCCCTGATTACTATGCGGTTGTGGTGACCGGCGAAGGACAGGCGGAATACGCCATGGCGCCAGACGATGCCGATCCGTTGCGCTTCAAGCTGTCGGAGGCCGCCACCCGCGAGATATTCCAGCTTGTGGAGCGCCTGGAGCGCTTCGAGAACGCCCAACTGGAGACCAGCAAGAAGGTTGCCTTCATGGGAAAGAAGACCTTCCGCTACGAGGCCGCCGGCCGCCGCAGCGAGACCAGCTTCAACTACTCGGAAAACACCGACGCCATGGCCCTGGTCGCGCTGTTTGAAAAAATCTCGGCCACCCAGCAACACCTGATCAACCTGGAGCGGCTGGTGCGGTTCGACCGGCTGGGCGTCATGAAGGAGTTGTACCAGGTGGAGGCGGCGCTGGACAGAAACGAATTGATTGAAGCCGCCCAGTTCATTCCCGTGCTGGAGGAGATCGCCGGCAATTCCAGCTATCTGCACATCGCGCAACTGCGCGCCCGCTCCATGCTCCAGCGCATCCGAACACCGAGTGACAAGTGACAAGTGACAAGTGACAAGTGACAAGTGACAAGCGGCCTGCCGGCTCGTCACTTGTCACTCGTCACTGTCTTGTGCACCGCGATGCCGGCATAGCCCACTACCGCGCTGCGCCGGCCGCCGGCATCGGCGCTGGTGGCGTAGCGGATCAGGGTGGCGGCATCGGCGCCCAGGCGGCGCGCCGCATCGAGCATCGCAATCACCGGGCCGTACCCGCACATGGTGTTGTGGTCCTCGTGCAGGACGCGGCAGAGGCGCCCCGGATCCAGCGCCAGGATGGCCTCGATGGCCCGGCCGTCCTTGACCCGCGTCAGCTCATCGCGCTCGTAGTGGTTCATGTCGCTGGAGGCCACGATCAGCAGCGGCTCCCTCCAGCCCACCAGGGCTTGGCCCAGCGCCTGGCCGAACTGTTCCAAGGCCGCAAAATCGCCCCGCCCGATAGCTATGGGAACGAATCTCATGTGCGGGACGCGGTATTGCAGAAACGGCAACTGGACCTCGAGGGAATGCTCGTCGGCGTGGGCGCCGGCGTCCTCGCGCAACATGGGGCAGGCGCGCAGCAGGTGCCCGGCCAGCTCGCTGTCGATGCGGGCGGCCCCCAGCGGCGTCCGCCATTCACCGGCGGACATGATGGCCATCGGCTCGCCCTGCCCGGTATGGTTCGGGCACAGGATCAAGAACAGCGTGGGCAGGTGCAGGGCGCCGTACACGGCGCCGGCCACACCGCCGGAATACATATAGCCGGCATGCGGCACCACGCAGCCCAGCGCCGCTATCGGGTGTGGCGCGGGAACCAGCAATTCCCGCACTTCCTGGCGCAGGTGATCCGGATTGGCTGGATAGAACTGGCCGGCAACGGCGGGAGATCGAACCATGGCGGCCCCACTGGAAAGCGGACCTGAGTCTTCGGACCTGGGACCTGAGACCCGCGGGACTCATACCTCACGCCGGCCTCAGGCGTCAGGTCCCAGGTCTAGCTCTTTTCTTCGTCCTCGACCGAGATCTTCAAGGCCCGAAGGAAACTGGCGTCCTGGCGCGTGAAGCGCGGCCGCGCCTCCTTCTCGTGAAGGCTGATGGAGATGTCCTTGCGCGGAGTTTCCTCCTCGCGCTTGTTGAACCCGATGGTCGCCTCCAGCACCAGGAAGACGTCGTAGCCGTGCTGCTTGATGTTGCCGATCGCCTCGGCGATGCGATCCGACTCGGAAAGCGACTCATTGATGGCGTTGCCCAGCTCCTTCATCAAGTGCTTGAGGCGGTCATCGAGTTTCACGAGATTCCCCTTTCGCCTGGGTCCCTGCTGGCGCGGGACGCCGGCGACCAC